>CALMMO010000290.1 GCA_937868455.1 uncultured Marmoricola sp. | reverse complement strand
AGACGACATTGTGGTCACCACTGACGGCTGCACGAACCTCTCGGCATCACTGCCTCGTGACCCTGACGAGATCGTGGAGTGGATGGGTCAGCTCCGGGGCTAAGCCTTCCAGCCGCCGTCGAAGTGGACGGCGGCTGCACGAGCGCCCCCGACAGGATTCGAACCTGTGACCAGCGGATTAGAAGGCCGCTGCTCTATCCAGCTGAGCTACGGAGGCTGAGTGGGAAAGATTATCGCGAAATATTTCGGTTAAAGTCGCGTCACGAGTCAGTGTGCTTTGCGTCTCACTGGCAACGGTGCCCCAAACAGGCGCCTCGGGTGTGTGAATCACGTGCCGGGGGACTTGCAAGAGGCCATGCGCGACGGGTTGCTCCATCGGGGGTCGCCGCGCATGGCCTTTCTGCAAGCGGGTATTTGGCGGGTTGCAGCACGTGTATTGATGACGTCCGTGTTAGGCGGTGGCAACAAACATGAACTCCCGAGTTCTAGACCCAGGAGTTACCGACTCCGCGCGGCATCGCGGTCCTAGTCGGCGAGCCTTGGCGCGCTCAGCAGTATGGTCGATTCCGGTCATTTCAGCGGTGGCAGCTGCTCCGGCTTTTGCTCTGTCGCCATGTCCAGCCGGAACTGTTTCAGGCAGCATTCCCTCCTCGTCTTTTGACCGCATCACGATCACCAATGGCGGGCCAGGGTCGATTGCTGCAGGAACCACCATCACCTGGACCATTCAAAACGTGCGCAGCTCCAGCGCGACCCTCACCCTTGGCACAGTGACAGGGGTGTCGCTTAGCTCGGGCACCAACCCGATCTCATTGGCATCGGGTGCGAGCACAACCTGGACATTCGTGACCACGGTGGCCATTCCTGTGGGCGGGGCTGTCTGGTGGAACTTCTCTATTGCGGGCTGGACCTACAACTCCAGCGTTTCAATGGAGAACTGCATCAAAGGTTGTGTGTCAGACCGTGGCTCCACAATCGGCTCGGTCTGCCCGACCGCACCTGCCGTGCTCGCCACGCCAACAACTACCCAGCTCAAGGGCGCCGGCTTCACCCGCACCCCATAAGGCGCCTTCTGCTCCGCGTGTCGTCCCACATCTGCACACCACACTCCCCAAGAATTGCCAAAGGGCCAGCGGTGGTATGAGACCGCTGGCCCAATGACGTCTTGACGTTTGAGTTACTTCGCAGCAGCGATGAGTTTCTCCAGGTTGTCAGCCATCTCAGCGATGGTGGCGCCCTCAAGCTTCTTGCCATCAACCAAGATCGTGGGCGTGCCGGTGATCTTCGCGTCCGCCGCAGCCTTGTTCGCGGCGTCAACCCAGGCCTGGTCGACAGTGTCAAACTTCGCCGTGGCCGACTTGTCGACGCCGATCTTGTTGGCCCAGCCCTTCAGGTCGCTAATGGTCGGCTTGTTAGGTGCCGATTCATACGGTTGCTCGTCGAAGGCGTAGTCGTGGAAGGCGAGAGCCTTCTGCGGGTCGCTAGCCAAAATTGCCGCGAACGCATTGAGCGTATTCAGCGAATAGTCATCCTGGATGAGGCGGAATGGCCGGAACTCAACCTGCACCTTGCCATCTTGAGCGCCCGCAAGGAGGAAGTCGCGGGTGCTCTCTTCGAACTCACGGCAGAAAGGACACAAGAAGTCCTCGTAGACAACAACCTTGACCGGCGCCGAGTCAGGCCCCATCTTCAAAGAGTGGTCCCCCACGCTGGTCTCGACCTTGGGTAGGTCGACCGACCCGGAGTTCTTCTGGGTTGCATAGACCATGACAGCCGCGATGACTGCGATTGTCGCAATAACACCTGCCATCAGCCCCAGCTTGCGCTTGCGCTCGGCACGGTCGTGCTCAAGCCGGATTGCCGCAGCCTTGGTTGCGCGGTCACCACCAGACGGTTTGGTTGCCATTGCTCATCCTTTGCTTTCTGGAAACAAAACGTTGTCAAGGGAGTACGGCGTACGTGGACGCCATACTAAATATGCCGAAAGAAGAAATAGTCCCAGGTCGCGTGCAATCTCCCAGGGGTACTGCGCGCGTGCCTTCTCCCAGGCCACAGCGCCGCCATCGCCAAAACATCCACACTCGATGGCAATACCGCGCCACCAGACCGAAGCGATCCCGATCACAAAAGCCAGCTGGAGCAGTGCAGAGAGCAACCCCGAAAACCTCGAAAGCACGCCGAGAATCAGCATCGCCCCGATAAGCACTTCCACAATGGGAAGCGCACGGCCAACTACAGGGACGACATCGAGTGGCAGCAGTTGATAGGCCCTGACCGCTGTCACGCTGGCCTCTGGGTGTGGAAGCTTGACTAATCCCGCCCAAAGCCACACCCCGCCCACAACAAGTCGGGCGAGGAGCCCTATCCATTTCCACACAGGTAACACCCTAGACGTGAGCCCAAGTAGCGCCGAGCGTTGACCTCGATTGTTCAGATCATTCTTAGACCCTCAAGTCTTATCGGTATCGTCCGCCCTGTGAATGAACGACTTGTCTGGATCGACTGCGAGATGACTGGACTGGATCTAGTCAACGACGCGCTGGTCGAGGTGGCTGCTTTGGTGACCGATTTCGATCTCAACGTGCTGGGTGAGGGCGTCGACATCGTGATCAAACCACCTGCTGCGGCTTTGGAGCAGATGGACCCCTTTGTTCACCAGATGCACACCTCGTCGGGACTGCTCACCGAACTCGCTGAAGGCTTGAGCTTGGAGTCGGCCGAACAACAAGTTTTGGATTACATCAAATCGGTGTGCCCGGCAGGCTCTCGGCCGCCGCTGGCGGGCAACTCGGTGGGCACCGACCGTGGATTCCTAGCACGCGACATGCATGAGTTGGACGCGTTCTTGCATTACCGAATCGTGGACGTGTCTTCCATCAAGGAACTATCGCGCCGGTGGTTCCCCCGCGCTTATTACAACGCTCCCGCCAAGGCAGGCGGCCATCGCGCCCTAGCCGATATCCGCGAGAGCATCGAAGAACTGCGCTACTACCGGGAGGCTGTCTTCGTGGCATCACCTGGACCCGACACCGCTTCTGCGAAAGAAATTGCCGCGCGACACGGTGGTGCGCTCACGGGAGACAAACCCGGTTCATAACTACTCCGAAGAGCCGCTAGACTCCTCTCCGGTCCCCGGCACTTCGGGGAACATGGTGGGTGTAGCTCAGCTGGTAGAGCACCTGGTTGTGGTCCAGGTGGTCGCGGGTTCAAGTCCCGTCACTCACCCCATGGCGAGCGCCTCGGTCTAACCGGGGCGCTCGTTGCTATTAACGGGCTTGGCGCTCCATCTCCCAGCGCAGTTGCCTCACCTGGTCAGAGACTCGCTCTAAATGCTTACGCAGGGCCAGCCGGTCATCAGGGGTCTGACTGAGCTGGGCCAGCAAGGCATTCGCCCGCCGCGACCACTCCAGCGCCGCCGGACGCGCGGGAGGCGTGGTCAGGGCCAGCGACTCGGCCCGGCTGATCACCTGCGTGAGTTGTGATTCCAAACGGCGCGTCCACGGCCCAGATGCCAAGTCCTTGGTGAGGTTCGAGACGTGGCGGTGTACGTCGGGATCAATGGCTGCCCTCGTGACACTAGGCACGCGTCGCACCAATGCGGGTGAGGCCTTGAGGAGTAACGCCATCAGAGATGTGAGAGCCACGTGCCACACAACACCGCTAGCCGACGATCTTCTTCCCTGCCGCGCCATCAGTGGCGTTTAGGGAACCAACTTGATCTTCGGGTTCTCAACCGGGGTCCCAGTGGAGTAGATAACCCCCGGCCGCTGAGCAGTGCGGTTGAGCAGACTCGCAGGGATCTTCTTCAATTTCACCGAATCGACGAACAGCTCACCCGATCCAAAGCTGTACATGCCAACCCCCACTCGACCGACGCTGTAGGTGTTGTCAACGACGGCAAAGACGTCGACCCCATTGATAGCGATCGAAATGACCCCACCGATGGCGGTCACCCTGAACGTGTTGTAGCCACCTGCGACCATCGACGGGACGATGCGCTGGGACATAAGACCGGTTGCGGCGTCGCCGGCTGCGTTCATGGCGAACATGGACGCCTCGTTTCCGCTCCATCCGATGGCATAGGCCGCGTGGGGGAACGCATCGGAAGGTGAGGCCAGCGCGCTTCGAAAAATAATGTAGCCCGGGGATACCCCAGTGGCCTTCGCGCGAACGGTGTAGACGAAGTTTGAGTACATGGCAGAGCGCTGGGTTTGGACCATCCGCCCCACCAAACCAGCGGTGTGCAGTTCTCCGCCGCTGCGAGTCCATGTGCCACTCACCGGTGTCCATCCGCGGGCATTGGTGGTGAAGGTGCTCTTGAAGTTCGGCCCCAGGGTCAGTGCCTGCGACGGGGACAACAACCCCAACGTCAAGGCCACAGCGACCACCACGACTCGGAGACGAAAAACGGGCTGACGAGTGGCCATGTGAACTCCCCTAGGGATGACTGTTGGCTATGCCTACCTCTCATTCGCCAATAGAACAAGGGTTGCTTGGCCCTTTAAACCGAAATCCCGACCCAAGACACTGGATCGGGATGAGGTGAGAGTGGTACGCCATGTAGGACTTGAACCTACAACCCGCTGATTAAGAGTCAGCTGCTCTGCCAATTGAGCTAATGGCGCTTGAAGCGGATCGAAGACTACCAGCGGGTCCGCATCGAACGAAATCGGGCACCGACCGGCTCATAATCTGAAACAGCGTCAACTTTTTTCCAGAGAAAGTCGTTGTGATACTGGTCATCTGCGGGAGGGGCCGATACGGTTACGTCCAAGGGAACACCTGGGGGGGTCTACCTTCCGAAAGGGGAAGCACATGTGGCTCCTCCTATTTGCTGTTCTGACAGCATTAGGCGCTGTCGTCGTCACCGTTGCACTCACCGCTGCACGGCGTACGGAATCTGAGCCCACCGCCGCCGTTGATCCTCTGACTGCCAAGATCATCGCCCAGCGCAAGGCTGGCGAGCTTCGCCCCCCAGCAAAGTCAGCGCACGCTCCCGAATCAGAAGTCGTGCACTAAAGGTACAAACCCGTGTGAGCATCGCCGAGTCGATCGGCTGCTACCGCATGCAAGTCTCGTTCGCGTACGACGATGTAAGTCTCGCCGTGAACCTCAATCTCAGCCTTGTCTTCGGGGTCAAATAGCACCCGATCACCGACCTCGACAGACCTGACGTTGCCACCCACTGCCACGACACGCGACCAACTCAGCCGCTTGCCACCCATCTCTGCAGTAGCTGGGATCAAAATGCCACCCGTGGAGCGGCGCTCACCTAGCTCCGAATCAACGTTGACCAACACTCGGTCATGCAACATCTGGATCGGGGTGCGCTCTTCGGTGTCGCTTCCTTTGGGCACACGAGGTGCCGCGCCGGGATTCACTTCACGATCTTGCGGATCACCGCAAGCAGCACGATCGCGCCAACGACCGCACCTGCGACCTTAATGATGTTGTCCTGCTTGGGCTGGCCAGACTCAGGATCAACGAAGAACGCCTTAGCCGCACTCGATTGGCGTTCGGCAATCGTGGCCGGCTTTGTGCGGTAGAGCAGTTCGTCGATGGTAGATGCCAACCGCTCACGAGTCTCTTCGATGTCGGCTTCGATCGACGCCGGTCCCCGGTGAGAAGTAGCCATCTGCTTTGTCTCTTTCGACGTAGTGCTGTTTGGCCCAACCCTACCCCGCTAAGTTTGGCCATATGAATGATCGCCTTCTTGTTGGCTCACCCGCCCCCGATTTCTCGTTGCTCAGTGACACTGGCTCGGCCGTGACACTCTCGGAGTTGGCTGGGCGCACGGTCATCGTCTACTTCTATCCCGCGGCCATGACTCCTGGATGCACCAAGCAGGCCTGTGATTTCACCGACTCACTTGATGCCCTTCGGGCTCAGGGGTACGACGTACTCGCCATTTCACCCGACAAGCCGGAGAAGCTCGCCAAGTTCCGTGAGCGCGACTCCCTCACCATCACTTTGCTCAGTGACCCTGACCGCACGGTCATGAAGGCATGGGGAGCCTTTGGGGAGAAGAAGCTCTACGGGAAGGTCGTGGAAGGCGTCATCCGCTCGACATTCGTCGTTTCGCCCGAAGGCGAGATCTCATATGCGGCCTATAACGTGAAAGCAACCGGCCACGTGGCTAAACTCCGCAAAGACCTAGGCATCTAGACCACTCAGCACCTAGGTCACTGCGCTCGTAGCCCAATTGGCAGAGGCACCAGGTTTAGGTCCTGGCCAGTGAGAGTTCGAGTCTCTCCGAGCGCACCAGCTTCGCCTCACGGCGAGTGCGAAAGTCACAAGTAAACCTGTGACTTTGACGCTTTGCGGGGAGGATCTCCCCCGCAAAGCGCACAACTGCCGGGCAAAGCAGGGGCAGGTGGTGAAGGCGTTACTCGACCCAGTGTCATCACCCCCTCAACAAGTCCCCTCGGCTAACCTGTGGCGATGCCCAGACCCAGCACGAAATCGACCGCGCTTGCGGTGCTCGTGTGGCTGGTCTGCTCGCTGGTGATGTTTGCGGCGTTCTTTTTCAACAGTTCGCGTGAGGCGCAGATCGCCGGGCACAACGCGGTCATCAAGCCCTTGGCAAGCCGATTCGCAGTGTTGCATTTGGGCCCAGTTTTGCCCGACGTACGTCTGCCAAGTGGCAAGCCGCTGGGCGTCGAGGTCACCTTGGGAAGCACCTCGGTCGCGAGTTTGGACGATCTCTTGACGAGGTACGCCGTGGTGGCCAGTCACCCGAAGGGCCAGGTCGCGATCATCGAGCGGTCGATGAAGTCGATGGCCATTTCTGCGGCGCTGCGCGGCGCGGTCGTGGGTGCAGTGGTGCCGTTGCTGTGGTTCTTGGTGGGGCGCAGTCGGCGCCGCGAGTTGCTGAGCAGGCTCTCTCAGGTTCAGGTGATCGGGGTCTGCCTCGCCCTGGTGGTCGCGACCCTCGCCATCTGGCAGCCCTGGGTGGCGAACGACTCGAAGGCTCATTGGGTGCGGTTGGGAGCGTTCGTCGACGTACCAATCCCCAAAGACCTTCAGTACGTCGAGATCAACAGCGACGTCACCACCGAGCAGTACAAGAAGTTGGTGACCTCGGCATTGTCGATCTATGACAAGAGCGAGGTCCGATACTCCGCTGCCATCAAACGTCTCGCCGACGTCGAGGGCATCCGGGTGCCAAGTGCTGACGAGACGGTCGCGATCTTGCTCACCGATCGACACGACAACATCGGCATGGATGCGGTCTCGCGGGCGGTGGCCGACAAGGCCAAAGCCAGCGTTGTCTTCGACGGTGGCGATGACACCTCAACTGGTGGCTCGTGGGAGGCGTTCAGCCTGGATTCGCTGGATGCGAGTTTCAAGGGCTTTGAGAAGTACGCCGTGGCTGGGAACCACGATCACGGCGGCTTCGTAACGAAGTATTTGAAGAAGCGCGGTTGGCGCAACCCCGCGCTGACTCTGATCGAAGGCCCGGGCGGGTCGACCCTGACTGGGCTCGACGACCCGCGTTCGAGCGGCCTGGGGGATTGGCGCAAGGAGAAGGGTGTCACCTTCAAGGCGACCCAAGAGCGGATTCGCAAGGCCGTGTGTGAGGCAGATAAGCGGGTCAACACGTTGCTGGTGCATGACGCCAACATGGGACGACTGGCCCTCGATAGCGGCTGCGTTGACCTGGTTATCGGTGGGCATGTGCACGTGCGGATCGGTCCGCAAGCGGTGCTTGGCTCCAACGGGCAGGTCGGTTACACCTACACCAACGGCACGTCCGGTGGTGCCGCCTATGCGATTGCGTTGGGACGAATTCGACGCGATGCGACCCTCACCTTGATCACCTACCGCGATGGCCGACCGGTCGGCATCCAATGGGTCGTGCTTGAGA
>CALMMO010000289.1 GCA_937868455.1 uncultured Marmoricola sp. | reverse complement strand
ACTCAGTGGCCTCAGCATCCGCGAAGCCACCAAGCATCTCTAAACCTCAAGCGTTTGGGGCGCCTCTGCGCTGATCTCTTCAACGATGCCGCGCGCTAACGCCTGGGGAGTCAACCCGATGCGTTCCAAGATGACATCACGCTTGGCGTGGTCAAGGAACTCTTGCGGGATGCCGTGCAGTCGCACTGGAGTCTCGACCTGCTCGCTGTTGAGCAGTTGCAATAAGGTGCTGCCACAGCCGCCAACGATGCCGTTGTCTTCCACGCAGACCACCAGGGCATGCTCGCGGGCCAACGGCACAATCGCGCGGTCCCACGGCTTCACCCAGCGCGGGTCGATGACGGTGACCCCTATGCCTTGCTGGATCAGTCGCTCGGCGACGCTCACAGCGGTCGTGGCCATCGAGCCGATGCCGACGAGCAAGACATCTTTGACACCTGATCGCACCAAGACATCCATCGACCCGACCCGATCGAGCGCTTCAATGTCACTTGGTGGCGCGCCCTTGGGGAACCTCACCACCGTGGGGGCGTCGTTGACCTCGATCGCCTCGTTGAGAAGTTCGCGCAGGCGCTGGGGGTCACGAGGTGCGGCCAAGCGGAGCCTAGGCACGATCTGGAGCATCGACATGTCCCACATGCCGTTGTGGCTGGCGCCATCGTCTCCGGTGACACCGGCCCGATCGAGCACGAAGGTCACCCCACACTCATGCAAGGCAACATCCATCAACACCTGGTCAAAGGCCCGGTTCAAGAAGGTGGCATAGACCGCGACAACTGGATGTAGTCCACCCATCGCAAGTCCCGCCGCTGAGGTCACCGCATGCTGCTCGGCAATGCCGACGTCGAAGGTGCGATCTGGGTAACGTGCGGCGAACTTGTCGAGCCCAACCGGGTGCATCATCGCGGCAGTGATGGCGACGACGTCCTTGCGGCGCGAGCCAATCGCAACCATCTCTTCGGCGAAGGTGTCGGTCCAGATGCGTCCGGCGGGACGCTCCTCACCGGTGTCGACGTCAAAGGGGCGCGGTGCGTGGAATTGGTCGGCCTCATGCCGCTCAGCCGGGTCGTAGCCAAAGCCCTTGCGAGTCATGGTGTGCACGATCACGGGTCCACCAAAGCGCTTCGCCTGGGTGAGTGCGTTTTCGAGCGCCAGGCTGTCATGCCCATCGATTGGCCCGACGTATTTCAAACCAAGATCCTCAAAGAGCCCCTGGGGAGCCAGCGCATCCTTCATGCCTTTCTTCATGGCATGCAGGGCGTCATAGACCGCGGGACCAACTCCACGAACTCCGTTGAGGCGAGTCTTGACCACATCAAGCACTTGCTCGT
>CALMMO010000288.1 GCA_937868455.1 uncultured Marmoricola sp. | reverse complement strand
CACGCGGGCAGGACCACTACGTAACGTCGAGGTTCCTGTCCTTCAGATTCCGAGGTCAGCCCTGCTTCAGCGATGACGTCATGGACCACTTTGCGCTCGAATGCGGTCATTGCGGTCATAGCTTCCTTCTCGCCGGAAGCCTTCACACGTTCGACTACTTCTGAAGCCAAGGCCACCAGCCGACCTTTGCGGTCTGCACGGTGTCCACTGACGTCGAGCATCAACCGCGAGCGCTCACCGGTCTCGCGGTAAACAGCCAAGCGCACAAGCTCCTGCAGGGCCTCAAGCACCTCGCCGTTGTCTCCAACTAACTGGGGGAGATCAGCACCAACGACAGAGACAGTCGCCCGATCGCCTTCGACATCCATGTCGATGTCGCCATCTAGGTCGGCGATCTCAAGGAGTTCCTCGAGGTAGTCCGCAGCAATCTCGCCCTCTTGCTCAAGCAGCGAAACCCGAGTCGGCTCGGCAGTGTCACTCATCAGTTCCCTCTTCATTGTTCGAAGGCTGGCGGTTTTGTCCACCAGATTTACGTTGGCTTCTGGTCTGCTTCTTCGGCTGCTGGCGCTGGGCTGGCCGATTTTCGATCTGTTCAGTGGCCTCTTCGCCCACCGAAGGAACACCCGGCTTAATGCCCTTCTTGGCAGCCTTGGCTGCATCGCGTGCTTCCTTGGCACGGAATGCCTCCGTGTTGGGGGCTGGGCTGTTGCGGATCACGAAGAACTGCTGACCCATGGTCCACAGGTTCGAGGTCGTCCAATAGAGGAGGAGTCCGATCGGGAAAGCGATACCGCCTACTGCGAACACGATCGGCAAGACGTATAGGAGCATCTTCTGCTGCTGCGCATATTGCCCAGTCATCGCGTCTGCCGGCATGTTCTTGCTCATCAACTGGCGCTGGGTGAGGAAGGTCGTCGCGGTCATCGCCACCACCAGGAAGGCAGCCAGCACCTGCACCTTGATGTCGCCATTGGCGGTGGTGAAGGTGGACGAAATGTGAACTCCAAAGAGTTTGGCCTCGCTCATCTGCTGCGCAGCAGCGTCAGATAGAACTCCGTGACCCTTCCCGTTAGCGGCCTTGCTGATCAGTTGGTAGAGCGCGATAAAGATCGGCATCTGCAACAACAGGGGCATGCACGAAGCGAGCGGGTTAGTACCGGTCTCCTTGTAGAGGGCCATCGTCTCCTGAGCAAGCCGCTCACGGTCGTGGCTGTACTTAGCTTGAAGTTCCTTCACGCGCGGTTGCAGCAGCTGCATGTTGCGTGAGGAACGAATCTGCTTCACAAACAACGGGATCAACATGGCGCGAATCCCGAGGGTCAAGCCGATGATCGACAGCGCCCAGGCAGCACCTGAGGCCGGGTCGAAGAACAACGAGAAGAACTTGTGGAAGCCGACCAGGATGATCGACACCAGCCAATACAGCGGCGTCATGATTGCGCCGAAGAAGCTAGACACTCAAACTCCTTGAGTTAGATGCCGGAGGGACTGGGTCGTAGCCGCCCGGGGACCATGGATGACAGCTAGCTAAGCGTTTGATCGCTAGCCAACTCCCCTTAATTGCACCGTGCGTGGTGACCGCCTCAAGGGCATAGGTCGAACACGACGGGTAGTAACGACACACCTGCCCATAGAGCGGGGAGATGAAGAATCGCCAAAACTTGAGCAAGCCGATCAATACATACTTCACGCGGCACCTTCGATCAGTCTGTTCATCAAACAGTCGACGGTGCGTTCAAGTTCGCCGTACGTCGCTAGCGCAGCCTTCGGCTGGGCGCGTACGACGAGCAGGCTCCCCAACGGAACAGCAGCGAGTCGAGCACGAACAATCTCTCGGAGCCGACGCTTCACACGATTGCGGGTGACCGCATTGCCCACTGCTTTAGAGACAACAAAGCCCACACGGGCGTCAGTGGTCGCCCCTGGCTCGGTGGCCCAGTGGAGCACGACGTGTGAGCTACCTGCTCGTGTGCCGCTCTTGAATGCCGCCCGAAAATCAGCCGGGGACGTTAACCGGTTGCTGCGCGCCAGCACCGGGGATCGCGCCTGTCAGGCAGCCAGCCGCTCGCGACCCTTGCGGCGACGAGCCGAAAGGATGGCGCGACCGGCGCGGGTGCGCATGCGCAGACGGAAACCGTGGGTCTTGTGACGACGACGGTTGTTGGGCTGGAAGGTCCGCTTGCTCACGAGTTCTTCTCCTGCATCAGATTCGGGTCGATCGGAGGCAGCGCCGTCGACTGGAGACGCGAAGCCCACGAGAACAAACTCGTGGACATGCGACAACAGTCGGGCTATCACCGACCGGCTAACGGTACGCGTAGGGTTGAAGAAGGGTCAAACTGAGCAGTTTTCGGTGCTCAAACAATCGAACCGGCGATGATGACACGCCCGAATCAACGCTTTCACGCGACACGCCGAGAGTTCAAAGAATCTGTGGATAACGAGTTGAATCGTTGGTGTCCAAGTTGTTAGGTTTCACCCTTAGATCACATCCGCAGTAACAGGGCAGATTTCGGACATCCTGCACAATTTGTGAGTGTGTGGCGTGACGGGGGTCACGGCGTAGGTAGTTGAGTGCACAACCTGTGGACAAAGGTGTGGACAGAGTTAGGTGCTCAGCCGTGCAGCACACCGAGAAGGGAATAGCCGGATGGATCCAATCAGCAACGAGGACTTAGCTGAGATTTGGGTTGACATCGTCAACGCCACGGCGCCGGTGCAACGTCAGTGGTTGGCCACTAGCAAGTTGCTGATGCTGGCTGAGAACACCGCGATCATCGCCGTACCTAACGCCTTCACTCGCACCCAACTCGAGGGTCGTCTGCGCACCCGCCTCGAAGACACCCTTTCTGACGCCATCAACCAGCAGGTTCGCATTGCAGTGACTGTGGATGAGTCACTGCTGCCGGTCGATGGCATGTCTGTGCCTGATGCTTCCGAACTCGATGAGCCTGCCGTCGCTGCACCCATCGATCTCAACGCCAAGCGTCAAGACCGCGGTTACGGTCACGCGGCCGACAGTGCACTCAACCCGAAATACACCTTCGACACCTTCGTGATCGGTTCAAGCAACCGCTTCGCCCATGCCGCTGCTGTCGCTGCGGCCGAATCACCAGGTAAGGCCTACAACCCACTGCTCGTCTACGGAGACTCAGGCCTAGGCAAGACCCACCTATTGCACGCGATTGGTCACTACGTGCGCAGCCTCTTCGACGATGTGAAGATTAGGTACGTCAGTTCTGAGGAGTTCACCAACGAGTTCATCAACGCGATTCGTGATGACCAGACTCAGGCATTCCAGAAGAAATACCGCGACGTCGACGTGCTCTTGATCGATGACATCCAGTTCCTCGAAGGCAAGATCCAGACACAAGAAGAGTTCTTCCACACCTTCAACGCGCTCCATAACGCCAACAAGCAGATCGTGATTAGCTCCGATCGACCCCCGAAGCGGCTCGAACAACTCGAGGACCGCCTGCGCAACCGCTTCGAGTGGGGCCTGATCACCGATGTGCAACCGCCCGACCTCGAGACTCGCATCGCCATCTTGCGCAAGAAGGCTGCCGCTGACCGACTCGTTGCTCCCCCGGATGTGTTGGAGTTCATTGCCTCGCGCATTCAGACCAACATCCGCGAGCTTGAAGGTGCCTTGATCCGCGTCACAGCCTTCGCCAGCATCAACCGCCAAGACGTCGATCTGACCTTGGCTGAGATCGTGCTCAAAGACCTGATCCCCGAAGGTGGAGACCCTGAGGTGACCTCAGGTCTGATCATCGCCCAGACCTGCGCCTACTTCAGTTTCACGATTGATGAGTTGTGTGGGCCCAGTCGCACCCGTGCTTTGGTGACCGCTCGACAAATTGCGATGTACCTCTGTCGCGAGCTCACCGACATGTCTTTGCCCAAAATCGGCCAGGACTTCGGCGGCCGTGACCACACCACCGTGATGAACGCGGATCGCAGGATCCGCAAGGATCTCGCTGAGCGCCGCAACGTTTTCCACCAGGTCACCGAGCTCACGACCCGCATCAAACAAGCCGCCAAGCAGGGCTGACCTGTTGATAGGTGCCCTCCGTGTGGTGGGCCACCTTGTGGATACGTTGTGGATAACTGTCTTTCCTCACGTCGTACGACGCAACTATCCACACCACCGCATAGTTGATCCACCCGATCTCCACAGGGCCTGAGGATGACGCCACGCACTCTGATCAGGAGTTTTAAGGCTTCTCCACACAATCCACCGCCCCTATGACTACTACTACATAGTTAATGGGTGATGGGTTAGAAAACGTCTGGTCACCCTTCGTCTGGGGATAACCACCCGTCTGAGTGCTGACCCTCACTACCCCACGCGGGTCCAGCGTGGCAGGATTCACATTCCGTAGAAAGGGGACTGTTGTGAAGTTCCGCGTCGAGCGTGATGTTTTAGCCGATGCTGTTGCCTGGGCTGCTCGTGCCTTGCCAGTGCGTCCAAGCTCGCCAGTGTTAGCCGGTTTGCTGATCGAGGCTGGTCAGTTGGGTGCTGATGGTGGCGATGGATTGCAGTTGTCCACCTTTGATTACGAGACGTCTGCTCGAGCCACGCTCAATGCCGACGTCAGCGAAGAGGGCCAGGCCCTCGTCTCGGGTCGTCTGCTCTCCGACATCTGCCGCAGCCTGCCGAGCAAGGCTGTTGATGTGAGCCTAGATGGCCCCAAAGTTGTCATCACCTGCGGCGCGGCTCGCTTCACTCTGCCGACCATGGCAGTTGAGGACTACCCGACGCTGCCAGCGATGCCTGAGGCCTGCGGAGTCGTGGCCAGCAGTGCCTTCGCCAACGCGGTTACTCAGGCAGTCACGGCGGCCGGACGCGATGACATGCTTCCGGTGCTGACTGGTGTGCGCCTCGAACTCGAGGGCGATCGCATCGCGATGCTTGCCACCGACCGGTTCCGGCTGTCGCATCGTGAGGTCGATTGGCAACCCGGTGCACCTGACATCAGTGCGGCCGCGCTCGTGCCCGCCAAGGTGCTGGCCGACACAGCCAAGTCGCTGACGGGTGGCGCTGACATTCGCCTCGCCTTGGGCACCCCGGGTGGAGCAGGTGAAGGAATCATCGGTTTCGAGGGATCGGCCGCTGGCGGCATCCGGCGTACGACGACGCGCCTTCTTGACGGCGAATTCCCCAAGGTCCGTTCCCTGTTCCCCAGTGAGCACCTCACGGTTGCGCGCGTCGATCGCACCCAGTTGGTCGATTCGCTCAAGCGCGTGTCGCTAGTTGCTGAGCGCAACAGCGCCGTGCAAATGCACTTTGTC
>CALMMO010000287.1 GCA_937868455.1 uncultured Marmoricola sp. | reverse complement strand
TTCCCCGAAGACCACACCGGTTCACTGGGCATCGCGATCTCTGAAGCGGTGGAAGTTGCCGCACAGAACGACGACACGAAGTACGCCCTGGGTTCAGTGCTCAACCACGTGCTGATGCACCAGACGATCATCGGCGAAGAGGCTCTGCTGCAGTTGGCCAAGGCCGGTGAAGACAAGGTCGACATGGTCATCGGCTGCGCAGGTGGCGGGTCGAACTTTGCTGGTCTGGCCTTCCCGTTCTTGCGGGGCAAGTTGGCTGGCACCTCAGACCCGCGCATCATCGCCGTCGAACCGGCCTCATGCCCGACTATCACCCAAGGCGAGTACCGCTACGACTTCGGTGACACCATCGGCATGACCCCGTTGATGAAGATGTACACCCTGGGTCACGACTTCGTCCCCTCACCGATCCACGCTGGTGGCCTGCGCTACCACGGCATGGCGCCGCTGGTCTCGCACGCAGTGCACCAGGGCTGGATCGAGGGTTCGGCGATCCACCAAGTGGAGTGCTTCGAGGCTGGTGTCGAGTTCGCTCGCACCGAGGGATTTGTCCCCGCACCGGAGTCCTCACACGCACTGGCTCAAGCCCGCCGCGAAGCCCTTGCCTGCAAGGAATCGGGCGAAGAGAAGGTCATCGTGGTCGGCTTGTCTGGCCACGGTCTGCTCGAACTCGGCGCCTACGCCGACTTCATGAGCGGCCACCTCACCGCCGATGAGTTCTCTGCTGCCGCGTCCGCCGAGGCAATGACTCACGTCCCGCAGGTCTAAGCACTACCTAAGAAACCCCCGTCTGCCTCGGCAGGCGGGGGTTTTTGGCGCTCGCCCCCGTGCCGTCGCAAACAGCAACCCTCTAGCTCAGGGCACGAAGATCAACTTGCCCATCGTCGTACGCCCCTCCAGGGCGGAGTACGCCGACCCAGCCTGATCCAGTGAGTAGCGGCCCGCGATCTCCATTTGCACCTCGCCACTAGCCAGCGCGGCAAACACCTCCCCTGCCCGCCAAGCCAGTTCAGCGGGGTCAGCGATGTAGTGCGCGAGCGTCGGCCGGGTACGACGGCGTGCTCGGCATGAGCCCCATTCGACATGCACCACGCGACTCGACGGCCGGTCGCGAGTTCGACCCCTGCGCCTTCGACACCCAAGGTGAAAGGCGTGGGCTGGGGATAGATCCCCTCGCGTTGATACACGTCGATGAAGTTGACGCCCGAGGCCTCCACACGCACCAGCACTTCATCGGGGCCGGGTGCGCGGAGTTCAACGTCTCGGACCTCCTGCACCTGGGGTCCTCCGGGTGTGGTGACCTGGAGGGCGCGCGTCATCAGTGGTACTTGTGCAACTCCCACGAGATTGGTTCCTTCTTTGTCGTGTCCACGGTGAACTCAATCCACCCCTTGTCGGCACTCTTGTCGCCCTCGGTCACCACCTGGGTGAGCTCATCAGCGCTGCCATTGACGTCGTACTTCGCCAGCCAGGGCGACCCCTGCTCAAGCGGATGGTCCCCCTCGACGTACTCATGGGTGTCGCCGTTGACCAGCACCACCTGCCCATTGAACCGATCAGCGGCATCGATCAGCTCCTGAACAACCGGGCGCAGCAGATCAGTGCGCACGTCATCGCGGAACAAGTTGGCTTGCGTCAACACCACGACTGCCCGATCACCATTGGCTCCAGCTGCCCTAAAAGCATCCCGCAGGACTAATACGGCGTTGTTGGTTCGAGCCTGCTGCTCCACCTTGGCAGCGGCCGTCGGTTTGTCTTCACCCAAGTCCTTCCAGGGGAGCAACCCGTTGTCGCTGCCCACCAGGTGCACGACCGCGAACCGCACCCCATCGCGGGAGAAGGTGACGTTTTCGGGGAAGCCATCGCTGAGGTAGGACTGCATCTTCAGCGGGTGGTCTCCCAGGCTGGTCCCAGGCTTGGGGTACATCAACTCCCGCAGCGCATCGAGTCGCTCCAGCGGATCAAACTCCCCAGCAGCCTTGAGGTGACAGTCGGTCCAGTCGTTGTCGCCCGGTGTGTAGATCAGTCCGTTCTCAAACTCATCGAACTCACGCCGGATCTTGGCGAAGTACTTATCCCCACAATCAGCAGGCCCCGTCTTCACATCACCCACGTGCACGGTGAAGGCAGGATCTGCCTTGTTGATGTCGTTGACCCAGCCGGACATGTCGTCCAAGTCCCGATCGCTGTAGGGCAAGTCGCCGATCACGGCGAAGGAGTACGACGCCTCATCTTTCTTGGGATCACTGCCGCACCCAGCAACCAACCCGAGCAGCAACACAGCGATGAGGAGCCTGTTCACGCAGGTGAGCCTATGCCTGGCCGCTGTCCTGCACGGTGAAGGGATTGATGAGTTTGAGATTCGCCACCGACGCGAAGTCATGGAGGTTACGGGTGGCCAAGGCATATCCGTGCGCCGCACAGATGCCTGCGATCTGGGCATCGGCCAAACCCATCGGCCTACCAGCCGCCTCCGCTCGAACCAGAATCGCGGCAGCATTTTGAGCAGCGGCCACGTCATAGACCGCAATTTGGGGCTCAAAGTCTTCGAGCAAGCGACGCCACCGCGCTTGTAGGTCACTGGCCCGTCGCCCTCGTGGGAGTCGACCTATCCCGCGCTCGATCTCCTCCACGGTCACGACACAGATCGTGAGGTCCGCGCTGGCCAGCGTGCGCGCCCAGGCCATCACCGACTCATCGGGATGGTCCTTCATGAACTCCGACACCACGTTTGTGTCAGCCACAATCACGAGATCGCTACCTCGCGAGGTAGGTCGTCGCGAGCGGCGAACTGCAGATCAACCGGGCCAACCTGCTCGTGCAGTGCGAGCAACAAGTTGCGACTTGGCAGGTTCACGGTTTCGTCAAGAATCGCGCGCACTTCGGCCTCAACGGATCGTCCGCTCTCCGCAGCGCGAACGCGAAGCCGAGCGTGTGTGCGCTCGTCGAGTTGTCGGATTGTCAGTGTGGCCATCGATCTCACCTCTGACAGCAATGCTAGCAACCGCTGCCTGTGGAGGGTTCGGCTTGGCTCCTTCCACGCACACGGTGCCGCCTCGACCAATCTGACTTAGTGGGTGCGGGTGCTACTACCGCTCTACCCAGCCCATCCGCCGACGAGCTCCTGTATTGGTGTCAAGATTCCTGCCTCGCACCGTGAGAAGAAGCTGCCCGAAATACATGAAGAACTCTGCCTTCGTATGATCGTTGTCAGGAATACGGATCTCTTGAGAACTCGTTCTGATAACAAAATCGCTACATTGGTAGATTTGGAATTCGGATTTCACAGACCGAATCTGACTAAATGGGATCGCCTGCGTGATGTCGCCACACGACGTTGTCAGCCCCGAAGCGTTAACACAGACGGTGAGCGTGCAATATGCGTCTCTGACTGTT
>CALMMO010000286.1 GCA_937868455.1 uncultured Marmoricola sp. | reverse complement strand
CCGATGAGGTTGAGGGATGTTGGGTACGACGCCGACGGTCGGATGTCCTACCCCAAGCAGCACGTCACCGCTCCGGTGTCGGCACTGGCTGGCTACTTGGATGAGGCGAGCGCTCTCTTTGCCGCCGCCGAGCCGCTAGGGGAGCACGCCGCTGCGGTCGATGAGCGATTCGACGAACTGCGTTGGTTTGAGTTGCCGGCGCAGTGCATTGGTTAAGTATGCAAAGTTGATCGAGTCTGGGCGCGCATGGCTATTTGGCAAATCTGGACCTAGAAAGTGGGCTAACCCTCACTTGTGATGCGCCCCGTGCTTGAGATGAAGAAATGTATTGATGGTGGCGGCCACGGACGGCCGCCACCATCAATTGGTCTTATGGCATTGACCAGCAGGGTCTCCCTGATATCCGTGATCCACTGCCGGTTGAGGCTGGCATCCGATACCAAAGTGTCGAGCAGACGGTTGCTCCCCTAGGAATCGTGTGATTCAGCGGGAATTGATAGAATGACGACCAGCCTGATCCCCACTTTGTCCACCAGTCTGGTCCGCCAGTACCTTCGCGGTAGTAGTGAGCGCGAACGTTATACGGACCGTAAATTTCAACGCACGATGGCTCATACGGATTGAGGCTGACCCAAACATCGGTAATGGTGTGGGTCGATCGAGTGTATGTAACGTTCATTGCCACACAACCTGAGGCCACCCATCCACTGGAATCCGCGTTTGCTGGGGCGGTCCATGAAAACGCCATTGCGCCTATAACTGCCACGAGAGTAATCATTCTTGAAAAGGGTCTGAGCATTTCGACTCCTCAAATCGGGCTGACTAAACATCGATGACCGTACATCCCGTTACCGTCTATTTGCTGCGGCCGACGTCGTACCTTTCGTGTGTCCGGATTGGCACTGAGCCCTGGGCAGTGTCATGCGCATGAAGCGCCCGGGTTTGCAGGGCTCCTCTTGGCGGCACCATTGGCGCTTCGATGTCCGTGGAGTTCCAAAACGAATACCTTGTGGCGACTCGAGACGGCCATGTGGTGGCTTCAGTGCCCGCTTGATCGGTGTGCTCGACCTCGAATCCGGCGAGCCGATCACCACTGAGCAGGTGAGATACGGCTTCAGGGTCTCAGTCGTGATGCTGCCAGTTATGAGAAGTGTCGCACCCCTGAGGGCCTCGCAATCGTCGGTCCGAAGTACTTCGGGTACGAACACGAGTACGTCGCACCCTAAGACTCAACAGACGGCATTAAAGCTGCTTTGGTGCGAGATGCTCGTTGGTGCTCTGCGAAAGACTTTCGTGCTTGTGTGGCGGCACGGCGTACTCCAGTGAGTTCACCGACGAATCCTCCAGCGGCACCCACAACCGGGATCTTGGAGACGACTCGAGACAGGAATCCGCCGTGGGGGCGGCGATGGAGGTCTTCTCTCAGGGCGCGCACCTGCGTCGCGACCCGCCAGATCAGCCGAGCCGTCGAACCTAGTTTCGCGAACATCGACTTGTCGGGATCAACGTCGGGCTCTGGGAGCGGCTCGGCGATAGCTCGCGCGCGAGTGTCGCCCAGCACGGATTTGATCTCGGTCTGAGTAAGTCGGCGCGCGAGTACGACGGCCGCCGCGGTCTGCACGATCTCGTTGCGGTCAGTGACCCCCATTTCGCGGGCTACTGCGTTGATGATGGCTGTCTGTCCAGCGGCTCCCAGCAGATCATCGAGATCGAGTGCCGAGGTGACCACTCCGCCAGCGTTGGGGACTGCGGCCAAGGCAGCGGCGGCTGTGCCGACGCGGTCCACCCACCAATCGATGCGCGTATCAACATCGGCGTTCGCCCAAACAGGGTTACGCGGGTGCAGTTTGCCGAAGACGAGCCCTGAGGCGACGCTAGCGACGCGACCCAGCGTGGAGATTACGCGGGACGGGTTGGCGTCGCGGATGTCCTTTCGGCCGGGCTCATCATCAGCCACAAGTGAGTCGTAGGCATCGTCAAACTCCTCGTGCGCGAGAGCCAAGACACGGATCAGATACTCGTTGGGGGTGTCGGCCGGGCTGGCCATCGGGCACCTCTTTCAAAGTCGGGTTTTACGACGATAGTGACCACCAGATCCGTGCGAGCCATCATCAAAGCTCGGTGGGGGTGGCCCTACCCCGACTTGGGTGCTGTCACCCAAACCCCGGCCTATGAGCGGCGTCGCTGCCCGCGCGGATCCGTGTGCGCGAGCTCGACCCAGGCGAGCCGATCACCATTGCGCAGTACTCAAAGTGGAAACCTAGTCCTTGGCCTGCCATCGCCAAATGCGGGTAGCGTCAGGTTCCCCCAAAGTGAGATCAACACCGGTGAACACCACTTGAGAATTTGATACAGCAGCCACGTGCCATCCTGAGATGTAGCTTTCAACCGGGGTGAGTGCAGTGATCCGGTTCTTTCGGATGTCCCAGCGTTCGACTTGTTCGCGGTCATCGGCGTATGTAGTGATGCTCCGTGCAATATTCCGTGCTCCGAAAACTACGGTGCCATCCGGTGAGATTGCTTCGGCGTACATCGGGCGAGGTGACAGGGTCACCTTCTTGGTGAGGCGGTCATAGACGGCAGCACGCTTCCCGATGCCATTGATGAGCACGGTGGTGCCATCAGTTGAGATGTCGACATTCGCGAGGCCATTGAACGGCAGGTACGTCGTGGTGTTGGTCGCGCGGCTCCACAGTGCGACTTCGCCCGAATTTGCATCGCTGTACACCGCCCATTGGCCGTTGCCTGAGATGTGGTGA
>CALMMO010000285.1 GCA_937868455.1 uncultured Marmoricola sp. | reverse complement strand
TGCCGGCACCGCAGATGAGGTGGCGAGTGACCAGAAACGGAATGAGTACGTCGGCCAGGGCACTGAATTCGCCATCGCGACCAACAAGATAGTTCTCGTGACACCCGTAGGAGTTGCCGGCCGAGTCAGTGTTGTTCTTGAACAAATAGACGTCTCCAGCGATGCCTTCGGCTCTGAGTCGGCGCTCTGCATCGACCACGAGGCCTTCGAGGATTTGTTCGCCAGCCTTGTCGTGTGTCACCAGGCTAATGAGGTCATCGCACTCAGGAGTCGCGTATTCAGGGTGGCTACCCACGTCGAGATAAAGCCGGGCTCCGTTGCGCAAAAAGACGTTGCTGCTGCGCCCCCACGAGACCACTGTGCGAAAGAGGTACCTAGCAACGTCATCGGGTGAGAGCCGTCGCGTGCCATCGAGAGTGCAGGTGACGCCGTACTCAGTTTCGATCCCGAAGATCCGGCGCTCCATGTCTCAGACCCTACGGGGTGAGGACAGCGTTGACGGCCTCATCTGCGAGGCGTCGAAACTTGCGAGCCTGCGGGCGAGTGCGATCCAAGATCGCGACCTCAAGGTCACGAGCAGGGATCGTGCGATCACCTGCGTCATTGCGTCCCAAAGCCGTGGCTGCCAACTGCAATGCCTCTTCAAAGCTCATCTGATCGTGCCAGTGCTCAGCCAGATGCGCCGTGGCCACGTCGGCTGCCCCGCCCATGGCGGCGAACCCGTGCTCATCGGCCACTTGACCATCAAAGGTCAGCCGATAGATCTGATCAGCGCCTTGCGCGTCCCCAATTTCAGCGACGAAGAGTTCGACTTCGTAGGGCTTCTCTCCCCCGCTGGAAAAGATGGTGCCCAGGGTCTGGGCGTAGGCATTGGCCAAGCCGCGCCCGGAGACATCGCGCCGGTCATAGGAGTAGCCCCGCATGTCAGCAAGCCGCACTCCGGCGATGCGAAGGTTCTCAAACTCGTTGTATCTGCCAACAGCAGCAAACGCGATCCGGTCATAGATCTCACTGATCTTGTGCAACGCAGCGGAGGGATTTTCGGTCGCAAACAGCACACCATCGGTGTACTGAATGACCACCACACCACGGCCGCGCGCAATTCCTTTGCGGGCGAAGTCGGCCCGATCTTTCATTAACTGCTCAGGTGAAACGTAAAAAGGCATGCTCATGACGTGGCTCCTCAGGTCAACGATGCGGCAGGGCCGTCTGGACGCTGCATGCGTGCAGCGACAACGGTGTCGGCAATCTGGGCAACTTCGTCATCGGGCAGGCGAACCTGACCATCTGCGGTGATCACGTTGACGACCGGGAAAATGCGCCGAGCCAAATCGGGTCCACCGGTCGCAGAGTCGTCGTCGGCAGCGTCGTACAACGCCTGAACCAGGGCCGTAACACACTCACTTTGGGTCAGGCCCTCGCGGTAGAGCTTCTTGAGCGACCCACGGGCGAACATTGAGCCTGAGCCGACCGAGTGGAACGAGTGCTCTTCATAGCGTCCGCCGGTGGCGTCGTAACTGAAGATACGGCCGTAGGCCCGATCAAGGTCATAGCCAGCAAAGAGGGGTACGACGGCCAAGCCCTGCATCGCCATCGACAAGTTGCCACGAATGAGCGCAGCGAGCCGATTCGCCTTGCCGTCGATCGACAGGCTGCTGCCCTCGATCTTTTCGTAGTGTTCAAGCTCGGTTTGAAACAACCGAACCATTTCGACGGCCAGACCAGCGGTGCCTGCGATGCCCACGCAGGAGAACTCATCAGAGGCGTAAACCTTCTGGATGTCGCGTTGGGCGATGATGTTGCCCATCGTGGCTCGTCTATCGCCGGCCATCACCACGCCGCCCTCGAAGGTCGCAGCCACGATGGTGGTGCCGTGCGGTGCTAGATCAGTGAAGTCGCCGTTGCCCCGCGGAAGCAGTTGGGGGGCCTGGCTGGCTAGAAACTCTGCGAACGATGAGGTGCCTGGGCGCAGGTAGGCCGCATCGAGTCGGGCGCCGTTGGTGCTCATTGACCACCCTTTTGCACAAATGACTTCACGAACTCTTCGGCGTTGGATTCCAAGACGCTGTCAATCTCATCGAGGATCGCATCGACGTCGTCGTCGAGTTGGTCCTTGCGAGCGCTGACCTCACTGAGATCGGCTGCTGTTTCTTGGTGCTCCTGTGTTGAGGCGCGCCGAGGTTGTTTCTGCTCTTGCGACATAGCTTGACCCTACCTAGTCATCAACGGTGCGTGGCTTAAGGACCAGTTGCCGAACCCAGCGCGGCCACAAGTTGTTGGGAGTTCTCACACCTGTCCAGGAGATCGCCCACGTGCGCTTTGGTGCCTCGAAGGGGGTCAGAGGTGGGGATGCGTCGCAATAATCGCTCCCCTGGGACGTCGAAGATCACCGAATCCCACGAGGCAGCCACGATCTCCTCAGAGAACTTCTCTAGGCACCGGCCGCGGAAATAGGCCCGAGTGTCTTCAGGTGGGTGAACCATGGCTGCGTCGATCTGAGCCTTGTCAAAGAGTGTCTCCATGCGCCCGAGTTGAACGAGTTTGTGGTGCAGCCCCTTGCCCGGTCGCATATCGGAATATTGCAGGTCAACTAGCGCCAACTTCGGCGATGCCCAACCCAGGTTGTCGCGATCGCGATAGTGGTTCAGCAACGCCAACTTGGCCACCCAATCGAGTTGGCCGGCGAGTCTCATCGGGTCTGACTCAAGCGCGGTGAGTACGTCGTGCCAACGAGCCAACACTGACGCGGTTTCGTGCTCAGACTCATCGGGGCGTGCCTTTGCGAAGGCATCGGCCAACTCGAAGTACTCCCACTGCAGTTGCACGCCGCTGAGCCGGCGACCATCGCGAAGCTCAACGAGGGTGCTCAACGTGGGGTCGTGGCTGATCGCTCGAAGTGCGGCCACGGGATTGGCCAAGGTGAGGTCTTTGGTGATGGCGTCGGCCTCAATCAAGGCCAACACCATCGCGGTCGTGCCGAACTTCAACAACGCCGAGATCTCAGACAAGTTCGCATCGCCGATGATCACGTGGAGTCGACGAAATCTGTTCGGATCAGCATGAGGCTCGTCTCGGGTGTTGATGATCGGGCGCTTCAGCGTTGTCTCTAACCCCACCTCGACCTCAAAGAAGTCGGCTCGCTGGCTGATCTGGAATCCCTCACCGCTGCCGTCTTGACCGATGCCCACACGACCAGCCCCACACACCACCTGGCGCGAGACAAAGAACGGCGTCAAGTGCCGCACGATATCGGCGAATGGAGTGCGGCGGGACATCAAGTAGTTCTCGTGACTGCCGTAGGAGGCACCCTTGTTGTCGGTGTTGTTCTTGTACAAAGCGATCTCGGGAGCACCAGCAAATCGGGCCGCGTCATAGACGATCTGCTCCCCGGCCTTGTCCCACAACACTGCGTCATAGGGCGAGAGGCATTCGGGGCCGGAGTATTCAGGGTGTGCGTGGTCGACGTAGAACCTCGCGCCATTGGTCAAGATGATGTTGATCAGGCCGAAGTCCTCATCGGTGAGTTGGCTGGGGTCGGCCAGCCCTCGTGCCATATCGAATCCGCGCGCGTCGCGCAGGGGCGACTCCTCCTCAAAGTCCCAGCGGGCTCGCCGGACTCTGAGGTTGGCGTTGGCATAGGCGTTAACGATGCGAGAACTGGCCGCGATCGGACTCGCAGTGGGG
>CALMMO010000284.1 GCA_937868455.1 uncultured Marmoricola sp. | reverse complement strand
TGAGTGTCCC
This sequence comes from uncultured Marmoricola sp., assembly GCA_937868455.1. GTDB lineage: Bacteria > Actinomycetota > Actinomycetes > Propionibacteriales > Nocardioidaceae > Marmoricola. Next base: position 4,693 of record CALMMO010000284.1, on the reverse strand, counting down.
GGCTCCGATGTGCTCGCCGCCGCCGAGGCACTCAGTGAACCCATGTGGCCTATGCGGATCGCCGTCACCTCACGACGAGCAGTGCGCGAGGAAAGCCACGTCGCTGACCTTGTGCACCACATCGGAGTGCGCTGGGGCTCTGCCTCATTCGCAGCCGCGTTCCTCACCGAATTCACTGGCGGGCTGCCTTTTGTCCACCTCGATATGTACGGACCGAGTTTCAATAAGGGTGCGGCCTACGCCGACGTACCCAACGGGGGGACGGGGTTCGCCACCCGAACCATTGTCGAATGGGTGCGCCGCAGGGCGGCACGAGCGTGACCCACGACGGGTCAAGTGGAAAGATAGGCGAGCGTTGTCGCACTCGCGACATCCTTGACTCCAAGGAGAGCAGATGACCCACCCCACCACCTTCGATCTCGTGGTGCTGGGAGCCGGCTCAGGAGGCTATGCGTGCGCGCTACGCGCAGCACAGCTCGGCCTCACCGTCGCCCTGATCGAGAAGGACAAGGTCGGTGGCACGTGCCTGCACATGGGTTGCATCCCAACCAAGGCGCTTCTCCACGCGGCTGAAGTCGCTGACTCGGCCCGCGACGCGGCCAGCTTCGGCGTCAACGCCAGCCTTGAGGGCATCGATATGGCTGGGGTGAACCGCTACAAAGACGGGGTGGTCTCCCGGCTCTACAAGGGCCTGACCGGCCTAGTCACCGGACGAGGTATCTCCATCATCCAAGGCGCCGGCACGCTGGTGAACGCCACCACAGTTGCGTTGGGAGATGAACTCATCACGGGCAAAAACGTCGTGATCGCAACCGGCTCCTACTCTCGGAGCCTGCCCGGGCTTGAGGTTGATGGCGTCAAGGTCATCACCTCCGAGCAGGCATTGGCGCTGGATCACGTGCCCGCCTCGGTCGTCATCTTGGGTGGCGGGGTCATCGGGTGTGAGTTCGCCAGCGTGTGGAAGTCATTCGGTGCGGCAGTCACCATCGTTGAGGCACTTCCCCGGCTGGTTCCAGGCGAGGACGAGGCATCCTCGAAGGTGCTTGAACGTGCCTTTAGGCGCCGCAAGATCGCGTTCAAAACCGGGGTGCGCTTTGAGTCTGTGAGTGCCACTGGCGAAGGCGTCGACGTACTCCTCTCCAGTGGAGAGACCCTCAGCGCCGAACTGCTGCTGGTTGCAGTCGGACGCGGGCCAGCCACAGATGGGGCTGGCCTGAGCGAGGCCGGCGTGGAGCTCGATCGCGGCTATGTCGTCACCGACGAACGTTTGCGCACATCTCTGGAAGGGGTCTACGCCGTCGGCGACATCGTCCCTGGCCTCCAACTCGCCCACCGAGGGTTCGCACACGGACTCTTTGTCGCCGAAGAAATTGCCGGGCTGAACCCTGCGCCGGTGCTCGACGTTGCGATCCCCAAGGTCACCTACTGCGACCCCGAACTCGCCTCCGTTGGCCTCACCGAGGCCGCCGCGCGTGAGCAGTACGGCGACGCCATTGAAACCGTCACCTACGATCTAGGTGGCAACGGCAAGAGTCAGATCCTCAAGACCATGGGCTTTGTGAAACTAGTCCGAGTCACACAGGGTCCCGTCGTCGGCATCCACATGGTGGGTGCTCGCGTGGGAGAACTCATCGGCGAAGCCCAAGTGATTTATAACTGGGAAGGACACCCCGAGGAGGTCGCCGCAATGATCCACGCGCACCCGACCCAAAACGAAGCTCTCGGCGAGGCGCATTTAGCCCTGGCCGGCAAACCACTACACGCACACTCCTGAAAGGCCACCCATGTCGACGCCCGTAAATCTCCCCGCACTAGGCGAATCTGTCACTGAAGGCACAGTCACCCGCTGGCTCAAGCAGGTCGGTGACTCTGTGGCCATCGACGAGCCGTTGCTGGAGGTTTCCACCGACAAGGTTGATACCGAAATCCCCTCCCCTGTCGCTGGTGTGCTGCTCGAGATCAACGCCGCCGAAGACGACACCGTTGCTGTTGGCGCCCAGTTGTGTGTGGTGGGCGACTCCGCTGCCGCGGTCGCATCGCCGGAGCCCGAAGCTGCCCCGGCACCGGTCGTCGAGGAGGCACCTGCGGAAGCAGTCGAGATGCCCGAGCCGGCTGCTATTTCCGTGCCTGAACCTGCACCTGCGGCTGCGGCTGTGGACTCCTCTGGCAGCGCTACCGCCGTCGTCTTACCGGCCTTGGGTGAGTCGGTCACTGAAGGCACCGTGACGCGTTGGCTCAAGCAGGTTGGTGACTCCGTCAACGTCGACGAGCCCCTCTTGGAGGTCTCCACCGACAAGGTCGACACCGAGATCCCCTCCCCTGTCGCTGGCACCTTGCTGGAGCAGAAGGTAGCCGAAGACGAGACCGTTGCGGTCGGCGCCGAACTCGCGCTGATCGGCTCTGGTGTTGCGGCTGCCCCGGCCGTAGTGGAAGCCCCTTCCGAGCCTGAGCAGGCTGAGGCGCCGGTTGAGCCCGCACCCGTTGAGGCAGCACCTGCCGTTGAGGCTGCTGCCCCTGCTATGCCTGCTGTTCCGGTGTTCGAGGCACATGTGCTCTCACCAGAACCCCCGGCGGTCGCCGAAGCTCCTGCCCAGTTGGCTCCCTCCGATTCCGACGACGCACCTGGCTATGTCACGCCGTTGGTGCGCAAGTTGGCTGCGGAGTACTCCGTCGATTTGGCCACCATCAGCGGCACCGGTGTCGGCGGTCGCATCCGCAAGCAGGACGTCATCAACGCTGCCTCTGCCGAGGCGCGCGCTGCCAAGGCTGCGGCTCGGCCAGTGATTGCAGATGCGCCAGTCGCGGCTCCTGTCGCCGTGCCTGCAGCTGCTCCTGCTGCTCCGGCCCCCGCTGCTCCTGCTGCTGCCGCTTCTGCTTCGGCCCCGAGCCCGCTGCGCGGCAAGACCGAACCAATGAGCCGCCTGCGCAAGGTGATCGCTGCCCGCATGGTGGAGTCGCTGCGGACCACGGCCCAACTGACCACTGTTGTTGAGGTCGATGTCACTGCGATCGCACGACTGCGTGAGAGCGCTAAGGAAGAGTTCTTCAAGCGTGAGGGCACCAAGTTGTCCTTCATGCCGTTCTTTGCCAAGGCTGCCGTCGACGCACTGAAGTCGCACCCCTCACTGAACGCCTCGATCGACACCGACAAGGGCGAGGTCACCTACTACGACCGCGAGAATGTCGCGATCGCTGTTGACACCGACAAGGGCTTGCTGACCCCGGTCATCAAGGACGCCGGCGACCTATCCGTGAGCGGGCTGGCCCGCAAGATCGCCGACGTCGCCGAGCGCACTCGCACCAACAAGATCACCCCCGACGACCTCTCAGGTGGCACTTTCACGCTCACCAACACCGGTTCTCGTGGAGCGCTCTTCGACACCCCGATCTTGAACCTCCCGCAGGTTGCGATCTTGGGCACCGGCGCAGTCGTCAAGCGCCCCGTCGTGATCGATGACCCCAACCTGGGCGAGACGATCACCGTGCGCCAGATGGTCTACCTAGCCCTCACCTACGACCACCGCCTCGTCGATGGCGCCGACGCCGCTCGTTTCCTGACCGACGTAAAACAGCGCCTCGAAGCCGGCCATTTCGAGGTGTAGCCAGGGCCCTTCGGACCCCTGCAGGAATCCCAGGTTAAGTACCCGGTTTGTCACTTAACCTGGGATTTCGACTCCAAAAGGCTAGAGGTGAATCATGTGCCCAGCGATGCCCTCGATGGCCTCTTTGACGGCCTCGGAGAGGGTGGGGTGGGCAAAGACGTTACGGGCGACTTCGTCGGCTGTGAGGTCCCACTGTTGGGCCAAGGTGAGCACCGGGAGCATCTCAGTGACGTCGGGGCCGATCATGTGGGCGCCAAGGATCTCGTTGTGTTTGGCGTCGGCCACGATTTTCACGAATCCGACTGCGTCGCCGAGGCCTTGGGCCTTGCCGTTGGCCGAGAAGGGGAACTTCGCCACCTTGACGTCATAGCCCTTGTCGGCGGCCTGGGCTTCGGTGTAGCCGAAGGAGGCGATCTGGGGCTGGCAGTACGTCGCCCGGGGGATCATGTCGAAGTTGACTTCCATCGTGTCGGCACCGGCGATGGTTTCGACTGCGACGACACCCATGGCCTCAGCAGTGTGGGCCAACATGAGCTTTGCGGTGACGTCACCGATCGCCCAGATGCCAGGGACGTTGGTGCGCCCGCGGGCATCGACGGCAATGGCGCCGCGCTCGGTGGTGGCCACACCGGTGTTCTCCAAGCCATAGCCATCGAGGCGGGGAGCGAAGCCAAAGGCGGCCAGGAACTTGTCGGCCTCCAAGACCTTCTCGTCGCCTCCGGCAGCGGGAGCGATGGTGACTCGAACGCCTGAACCGGTGTCTTCGACCGATTTGACCGCGGTCGAGGTCAAGATCTTGACGCCGAGTTTCTTGTAGTGGCGCAGGAGTTCCTTTGAAACTTCTTCGTCTTCGGTGGGCACGATGCGATCAAGGAACTCCACGATCGTGACGTCGACACCAAAGTTCTTCATAACGTAGGCGAACTCGACGCCAATCGCACCCGAGCCGCCAATGATGATCGAGGCCGGGAGCTGGTCGTTCAGGATCTGCTCTTCGTAGGTGACCACGCGTTCAGAGAGCGTCACGCCGGGCACCAGGCGCACCTTGGCGCCTGCTGCGACCAGGAAGTTGTCTGCGGTCAGGGTCTCGG
>CALMMO010000283.1 GCA_937868455.1 uncultured Marmoricola sp. | reverse complement strand
GAGGTCCATTCCGGGCACCAGTTCTGATGCTGGCAACTCCGACTTCTTAAAGAGCCCAAGGGCACCATTGACGCCCAGAGTCATCACGATGTTGATCAAGAACATCGCCAATGCAATGAGTAGCAGTGAACCGCTGATGGCAGCCAACACCATGTAGGGCAAGAACTCGCCGTTGTAGTAGATCGAGCGACGAAGCATGCCGTGCAGGCCCGCCATACCCATGAAGGCGCCCATGCCGATACCACCGAGCAGGTGGCACCAGAAGTGCCAGTTGGCCAGCTTCTGGCTCCACAACTTCGCACCGTTGGTGAGGATCGGCAGCAGAAGGTAGATCGCGCTGTAGAGCGTCATGGTTAGTCCGACCAAGACCGCGACGTGAACGTGCGGGCCAACGACCCACTGGGTGTTGTGCAAGATCCGGTTGAGCCCAGCGTCGGCCTGCATGATGCCTGCGGGCACAGCAAGCGCGAAGCCAAGCAGCCCACCGATGAGGAACTTGAGTTCGTTCGTCATCTTTAATGGCCGAGCCTGCCACAAGGTGACCATCGTGATGAAGAAGGCCAGACCTTGGGTGATCAACTCGAATGCGGTCACGAGTTCGCCTGAGCCAACTTTGAGAGCGGCGGGTTGGGCCTGGTCGCTGAGCAGGTGGTGGCTCCAAACGGTCCAGGAGACGACAAGTTCGAGACCCAGTGCGAACCTCGCCCAACGGGCCATGAACACCTCACGGCCAGTGATCAGGTTGGCCAGCAGATACCAAGCGCCCGCAACAAAGACCAGCACCAGACCATCTGCAACGAGGTCGAGACCCCACCAGTACCAGTTCTTGTAGAGCAGGGCATCAATAGCTGAGGTCTTCAGCGAATTGCCGCTGATCTCAAAGACCATGTAGACCAAGATGAGTATGCCGGAGAACAAGATGATGCCCACGTTGAACAGCACGTCAACGGTGCCTCGCGCGATCGCAGCCACGGGCAAAGACACCAGGTGCTCTTGCTCGGAGCTCTTGTGTAGCGACCCGGTGAAGAACTTCTTGAGCGTGGTCAGACCAAGAGCATCCCCCAACAACCGACCAGCGGGCTGTTTGGTCCATCCCTTTGGTGTGTAGGTGATCGTCTTAAAGATGTTGATGACGAAGCAGAGCGTGCCCACCATGACCAGTGCAATACCGACAATGAAGATGGCGCCCGCCACCGGTTCAAACTGGTTGAAGTCGGCAGGCAGCGGCCAATACAGCGTGTAGAGCGGCGCGTAGTGGGTCAGGAACCCATCGAACCAGAACGTGAACACGCCAACCACGATCAACCACAAGGTCCAGTTCGCCATTTTGTATGACCACAGTGGCTTCTTCATGAGGAACGGCACCAAGAACAAGAAGGCGCCGAAGACGAGCAAGTACGACGAGCCAAAGATGCCCACTAAGGGATGCGCAGTCAGCATGGCGAAGTACCGCTTGGGGAACAGCAGTGCCTGAGGTTGCACCGCGTTGATCCGCAGCAGCATCCCCTCGATAGCGGCAAATGCGTAGTACACAAGACCGAAGACGACAAACTTGAGCGTCAACTTCTGCATGGGTGTCAAGGTCGTGGGCTTGAAAGCACGTTCGTTGCCGTGCATCAGGGTTTCGGTGAATGTGCTCATCGTGCTGCTCCTGCCTGCGAGTCGTTGCAACCGGTGACCTTCACGGCATCAGGCACGATCATCTGAGCGCCAAGCGGACCGGAATATTCAGTTGAGCGAATGGTGAAGACACCATCTCTCTCGAAGGTCCACAACAAGTCGTTCGGATGACCGGGGACGACCTGCATTTGCGTGATCATCGAGTTGTCTTTGCGGAACAAGCCGAACCCATAGGTGAGGTCCTTGCTGGTCACTGAGAACTTGACCAGTTCTCCGCACGGCACCTGCAGTTGCTTTTGGGGAAGGATGAATTTGTGGTCTGCGACCCCGATTTCATATTTCGCCACGAAGTTCGGGTTGTTTGTCAGGTCGTCCTTCACCCACGGGATCGTGTTGTAGGTGATCAAATGCAAGCTCACGCCCAGCACTGTTAAGAACCCCACCCAGCCGTAGAACAGCTTGGGAGTGATCTTGGATTCGGCCGATTTGTCTTTGGTGATCTTGACGGCAAACCACGCAACCAGCGACATAATCGCTAGGCAGTAGGCCGTATACATAATGGTCTGGCCCCAGAGCACCACACTGGAGTCGACAACGTGCGGAACCATGTTCCTGTGCCCTCCTGCGAGCTTCCACACTTGGGTTTAGCTCACACTCCAAAATATGCCTTGCTGACTCCCTATATCCAGTTGGAGAGATCGCTCCAGCTGTCTGATCGCTCACGTAGGTGAGGCTTCCCTTAGCCAAACGACCCGGCACTTCCCATGGGAAACTTGCGCTTCCCATGGGAAGTTTTACGTGGGAAGCGCAAGTTTCACCGGGTACCCGGTGAAACTTCACCCACCCAGCAGGCCCTGCTCGCGAGCAATGGCAGCAGCCTTAGTGCGACCCGCCGCCT
>CALMMO010000282.1 GCA_937868455.1 uncultured Marmoricola sp. | reverse complement strand
GTTGGTGTTTCCGTCGTTCGTGACGCGGAAATCCCACCTGAAGCGGCCAAAATCGCCCAGGGTTCCCGGGCCGTACTTCTCCACCTTCAGGTGAGGAGCAGCATCCATCGTGGTAATCGATTGCGAGTCGTTCAGCACGCCAGAACTGCCGTCGGAGTAGTTGAAGTTGGCCTGGGCGTAGTTGGTGTAAGTGCCTGCCGGAAAAAGGTCGGCTGGGAATCTCAAGGTGGGGAACTTGATGTACCGCACGCAGGTCGTGGTGCAGAAGTACTGCCCCGAGCGCGCGTCTTGTGGGTCAACGGTCCAGGTGATCGTGTGGTTGGTGTAATCGACCACACCGCCTTGCGCGTCGACGACGATGGCACCGGCCGGGAAGGTGTCAACCAAGGTCCCACCCGTGATGTTGACGTTATTCATATTCGTGCCGATGAAGCTGATGCCGAACTGCACCGTTTCACCAGTAGCAATGGTTGAGGGCGTGTTCGCGAACTTGTTGATGCTCCAGTTGGGGACTGGGGCCGGGACCTTGATGGTGACCGTCTGCGAGGTGTTGACAGTGCCAGGGTCGGTCGTGTTGGTGATGGTTGAGGTGTTCGGGATCGTGCCACCAGCAAATCCGCTGCCGACTCGCGCGACCAAGATGAACTCCATCTGGCCGCCGTCGGGCATCGGTGTCGTGGCATTTCCGGCTTTGATCGTCACAGTACGCGTGGAGCTTGCATAGCTGGCCGACGACGGGATCAGACCGGCAGGTCTGATCACCTCGACGAAGTCCAGCCCTGCGGCCAACGCATCAGAGATTGTGACGACGCCACAATCAGTGGTGTTGGAGCTACACGTGGCTGTTATTCGGTACCTCACCAAGGCACCGGTCACGAACGTGTCGGGCGCAGTGAAGCCTGCGTTTTGCGTGTCATCTAGCTGCTTGGTCACAGTCGTGACCCCCGCTGCTGACGCTGGACTGGTCACCAAACCGGTCAGCATCAATGCGGTCGCAGCCAACACGCTGGCAAAGAACCGAACGCGCGCGCGGAAGTGTGCAGTATTCATCTGCGGAAAACCCATCTCAGCCCCCCGGGCTGTTTGATCGAAACCCAATCCGGGCGGGGGTGAGTGATCGATGGGCAGGTCCCACCACGCGCACTTCACCGGCCCCCCCGGTTCATACAGTCCTCATGGTGCGGAATGTCCGATTCGAGAACATTGACTTTCGTCAAGCGGGGTTATCGCTCATCATGACTTGATGATGAGCTCGGGTCTCGCTGGGGCTACACCTCCGAGCGCGCCCCTAGGGCATTGGCGTACAGGTGATCAGTGGAGCGGTCACGGCAATGTCGTTCGCAAAGAGATTGCAGCCGGTGTAGGTGCTTGGACTGGTCCCGAAGGTCCAGTAATAGGAGAAGAGGTAGATGTCAGTGACGCTCGGCGTGTACGAAAACGTTTGACTGCCCCGTGCGTTCGGCGTCGAGGCTGCCGCGGTGACGGTGCCAGACTGTGCCAAAACCGAACCGCCCACGGTGAGCACGCGCGCCCGTAGGGAACTGGATCGAGTGTTGATGTTGTAGGAGTTCCAGTCGAATTTGAAGGTGTAGGTGACCCCCGCCTTCAGACAGAAGCCGACCCGATAGTCCAGTGTGGAATTTGCAGAAGTGGGGTCCGCCTCGCCGACGATCACTTTCTGGAGGGTGCCGCCAGCCGTGCCTCCGGACGTACCTGTGCAGTTGCTCGTGCCGGACCATGGTCCGTATGACGCGTAATAGCCGAGCCGTTGATTGGCACCCTGGCTAAACGTCCCCGTGGTAGTCAGAGACCAACCATTTGCATTGAGGGCCCCACCAAAGTCGCCTTGGGGGCAAATCCCGCTACAACTCGGACTCACCGCAAAAGCGGGCGCAGCATGAGCTCCCAGAATCGTTGGGACGGCCCAGGCCGTGCCCGCTGCGATTGCAGTCCGACGCGTTGTCTTCATTACCTTCGACTCCAATTTCTAGTGCTGCGAATTGCGCACCTTCGCCAAAACTCACGACCTGCCCCCAGGGCAGGCGAAACGTGCCCAGAAGTGATGGATGAACCCCGACACCCTGAGCGAGCGGGATGAGGGGTCGAGGGCAGCCCGACAGGGAAAAGTCACCGCCCCCGGATCATCCGGAGGCAATTGTGAGTTATGTCCGAACTCAAATCCTTGATGAAAGTCAATTTCTGCCTGTGATCTAGGCGATCATCAGGGCATCATCAAGGGTTGCTGTTTACTGAATCCGAGCTAGTGAACGAAGCCTTGCGCCTGAGCCATCGCCACGGCTTCGCTGCGGTTGTTGACCCCGAACTTGCGATAGATCGATTGCGATTGACTGCGCACGGTGGCTGGGGAAACGTGCAGAACTTCGGCGATCTGGGGCACCGTGTAATAGCTCCCCAAGTAGCTCAGCACCCTCAGTTCGGCGGCTGAGAGCGATGACGATCCAGCGATCTCAGGTTGATCCAACTCCGGCTCCACTCGCGCCCAAACCTCGAGCAAGTAAGGCGAGTCAGCGCACTCGGCTTTGAGTTTGCGGCCTTGGCTGACGTAGGAC
>CALMMO010000281.1 GCA_937868455.1 uncultured Marmoricola sp. | reverse complement strand
GAAGCGATGGGTGTCCCGATGAGCATGCTGCCTGCGATTGGGCCATCCTCTGGGAGCTTTGCCGAATGCACGCTCGATGTGCTCAAAGGGGTCCCGGTTGCTGGGATTTTGGGCGATCAGCAGGCGGCCACTTTTGGTCAGGCCTGCCTCGAGCCGGGGATGGCCAAGAACACCTATGGGACTGGTTGCTTCATGCTGCTCAACACCGGTACGACGCCGGTGCCCTCAAACAACGGTCTGCTCACCACTGTGTGCTACCAAATCGGGGATCAACCAGCGGTCTACGCCCTGGAGGGGTCGATCGCTGTTGCTGGCTCCCTGGTGCAGTGGGTCAGAGACAACCTCGGCTTGATCAGTTCGGCCGCTGAGATCGAAGAGCTAGCGATCTCGGTGCCAGACAACGGAGGGGCGTACTTCGTCCCGGCCTTCTCGGGACTCTTTGCTCCGCACTGGCGACCCGATGCCCGCGGGGCATTGGTGGGGCTCACCAGATTCGTCGACAAGCGGCATATCGCTCGAGCGGTGCTGGAGTCGACGGCTTATCAAACACGCGAGGTGCTGGAGGCGATGGAGGCCGACTCAGGGGTGGCATTGAGTGCACTCAAGGTCGATGGCGGAATGACGCTGAACGCCACGCTGATGCAGTTCCAAGCCGACATCCTCGGCGTCGACGTCGTACGTCCCCAAGTGAACGAGACCACTGCTCTGGGAGCCGCCTATGCAGCGGGTCTAGCCGTTGGCTACTGGGACTCCACCGAAGCGATCACGTCCAACTGGGGTGAAGGGGCTCGATGGACACCCTGCATGGCCGATGAGCAGCGAGAGCGGTTGTTCCGCAATTGGAAGAAGGCTGTGACGAAGACCCTGGATTGGGTCGATCAAGACACCGACTAGCGGTGATGGTTGGCTAGTTCGGTTAACCGGCGGGCCAGCCCAGCACCATCGGGGTCGCGACTGATCACCAGCAAGGTGTCGTCTCCAGCGATCGTGCCAAGCACTTCACCAAGATCTGCCTTGTCGATGGCCGACCCCAGGAACTGTGCCGCCCCTGGCGGAGTGCGCAACACCACCAGGTTTGCCGAGGAATCTGCGCTCACTAACAACTCGCCCAACAAGCGTTCGAGTTTGCTTCCAGCAGCCTGATTCGGTGCCGCCATGGCCGTGCGATCTCCGCCTTCGCCGGGCAGCGCATAGATCAGGTGTCCATCGGCAGTACGCACCTTCACGGCCTGCATCTCCACGAGGTCTCGCGACAAGGTTGCTTGGGTGACTGTGATCCCTTCGGCCAACAACCCTTCAAGCAGTTCGGTTTGGGAACGAACCGCGCCCGAGTTGATCAACTCCAGGAGTCGCTGCTGACGGGCACTCTTGGTGCCGGGAATCAGTGCGTGGCCGAACTCGGTGGCGCTCATCGCCGCTCCCAAAGCCAGGCCATCACAGCCTTCTGCGCATGGCGGCGGTTCTCAGCCTCTTGCCAGACCACACTCTGGGCACCATCGATCACTGCTGCGCTGATCTCCTTGCCGCGATAGGCGGGCAAGCAGTGCATCACAACGGCATCGGGTGCTGCATGGGCCAGCAAGGCTTCATCGACGGCGTAGTTGGCGAAAATCGCGAGGCGACGGTCGGTCTCCTCTTCCTTGCCCATCGAAATCCAGGTGTCTGTGATGACTACGTCGGCTCCGCTGACCGCCTCCACCGGATCGGTGAGGATCTTCACCGATCCCCCGGTGTTCTGAGCGATCTGTTGGCCCTTGGCGATCACCGCTGCGTCTGGAAAGTGCCCAACCGGGGAACTGATCCGCACGTGCATTCCAGCCGTCGCCCCAGCAAGCACCCAAGAGTTGCCCTGGTTGCACGCGCCGTCCCCGACAAATGCAGCGCTCACGCCCTGGGTCTTGCCCTTGGTCTCGATCACCGTGAGCAGATCGGCCAACAATTGGCACGGGTGGAACTCATCGGTCAGTGCGTTGATGATCGGGATGCCGGCATGGGCAGCCATCTCATCAAGATTGGCCTGGGCATAAGTGCGCCACACGAGAACGCCAACCTGGCGGCCTAAGACGCGGGCGACATCGGCAATCGACTCACGCTTGCCGGCCGCGGCTAAACCTGCATCGATCATCATCGGATGCCCACCAAGTTCGGCGATGCCCGCCGAGAAGGACACCTGGGTGCGCAAGGTCGGCTTGTCGTAGATCGTCGCGACCGAGACCGGCCCATCGAGAGGCTTGAAACCAAAGGGTTCCTGCTTCATGCGTGCCGCCAAAGCCAAGACCTCGGCCTGCTCCTGCGGGCTCAGGTCATCGTCGCGAAGGAAGTGCCGGGTCATGAGGGTCCTGCTTTCGAAACGATGTGTGGCCAGGCGTCGATAAACGCCTGCACGTGGGATTGGCTGATGTTGAGCGCCGGGGCCAGTCGAAGGCGGTCAGGGGCGGTGTTGTTGAGCAGGTAGCCAGCGCTCTGGGCGCTCGCCACAATGCTGGGCGCATCACTGACACTGAGTCCCACCAAGAGTCCGCGGCCCTGTGCGCCGAGGCCCGTGATGAGCTGCTCACCCCGAGCTAACGCGTTGGCCAACAAACCCTCCACCTCAATCGTCTCGATCACTGCCAGCGCGGCCGCGGTCGCGACGGGATTTCCGCCGAAGGTGGATCCATGGTTTCCCGGCTCGAGCAGCGATGCCGCTTCTCCAAGAGCAACAAACGCCCCGATCGGGATGCCTCCGGCTAATCCCTTGGCAAGGGTGACAAGGTCGGGGCTGACCTCGGGGTCGGCAGCGGCCGCAAACCAGGTGCCGCAGCGCCCGATGCCGGTTTGCACCTCATCGAGCCACAACAAGGCTCCGTGGGCGCGGGTGAGTTCACGGGCTCTACACAGATATCCATCTGGGGGTACGACGACGCCTGCTTCACCCTGGAGCGGCTCCAAGATGACCGCAGCAACGGTGTCATCTACCGCAGCGGCGAGCGCATCGGCGTCGCCGTACGGAACGAAGGTGATGTCGCCAGGCAGCGGCTCAAACGGCTCTCGGTAAGCCTGCTTTGAGGTCAATGCGAGAGCACCCATGCTGCGTCCGTGGAAGGACCCCTGGGCGGCGATGATGCGAGTGCGACCAGTGCGTCGGGTGGCTTTGAACGCAGCCTCGTTGGCTTCGGTGCCGGAGTTGGTGAAGAATACTCGGCCATCTCGGCCCAGCAGCGAGAGCAACTTTTCAGCGAGTTCGACTTGGGGTGCGGTGGCGAAGAAGTTGGAAACGTGTCCCAGGGTTGCCATCTGCTGAGCGACCGCCTGGATCAGACGCGGATGGGCATGACCGAGTGCGTTGACGGCGATCCCGGCGAAGAGATCGAGGTATTCGTTGCCGTCCTCATCCCACACGATCGACCCCGCGCCCTTGGCAAGTGCCAAACGGGGAGGGCCGAAGGTGTTCATGATCGCGCCCGGGTAACGAGCGGTGATCTCACTCATGGCTGCGCACCTTCATCGGGACCCCTGGCAGCACCTGGGTGCCAACGCCCTCGTCGGTGAAGATCTCCAGCAGCACTGCATGCTCGTCGCGGCCATCCACCACAGTCGCGCGCGGCACTCCCCCAACGACCGCCTCGTGGCAGGCGGTCATCTTGGGCACCATGCCCGCATCAAGGGTCGGCAACAACGCTGCGAGGTCTTCTGGGTTGATCTCCTGAATCACGTCATTGGACTTGCCAAAGTCGCGGTAGAGCCCAACCACGTCGGTGAGCACGAGGAGCTTCTCGGCTCCCAGTGCCACCGCCAAGGCGGCCGCGGCAGTGTCGGCATTGACGTTGTGGATGACCCCAGCAGGATCGGGAGCCACCGATGAGATCACCGGGATCCTGCCCGCCTCAACCAGGTCGAGCACCGCCTCAGGTCGCACGGTCGCCACCTCACCCACGTTGCCGAGGTCGACTTCTTCACCATCGACCACCGTGCCGGTGCGGCGAGCGGTGAACAGCCCGGCGTCTTCACCCGAGAGCCCCACTGCCAGTGGGCCATGAGCGTTGATCAGCCCAACCAGTTCGCGTTGGACCTGACCGACCAAGACCATGCGAACGACGTCCATCGCTTCATCGGTGGTGACACGCAGGCCGCCCTTGAACTCCGAGCGGATGCCGAGGCGATCGAGCATGGAGGAAATCTGTGGCCCTCCGCCGTGTACGACGACGGGCTTGAAGCCCGCCATCCGCAAGAACACGATGTCCTCGGCAAAAGCCTTCTTCAGGTTGTCGTGGATCATGGCGTTGCCGCCGTACTTAATCACGATGATTTTGCCGTGGTAGCGCTCCAGCCAGGGCAAGGCCTGGGCCAGAATTGCCGCCTTCTTGCGGGATTCGGAGAGATGGTTCATGAGCTGTAGGCGCTGTTCTCGTGCACGTACGCGTGGGTGAGGTCATTGGTCCAAACGGTTGCGCTGTGTTCCCCAGCCTTCAAGTCGATCTGCACGCTGACCTGACGCGGGGTGAGGTCGATGCCGGCAGGATCTTCGGCTGGCTCGGAGTTGCGGCAGACCCACACACCGTTCATGGCGACGTCGAGATCAGCCGGATCGAACTGGGCAGAGGTCGTGCCCATGCTGGCCAGCACGCGCCCCCAGTTGGGGTCGTTGCCAAAGATCGCCGCCTTGAACAGGTTGCTGCGAGCCACGCTGCGAGCCACTTCAACTGCCTCGTCTTGACTGACTGCGTTGAGGACCTCGATGGCGATCTCGTGGTCAGCTCCTTCGGCATCGGCCAGCAGTTGCATGGCCAAACTGGTGCAGGCCTGGGTGAGCGCTTGGGTGAATTGCTCCTCGCTCGGCGCAATTCCCGAAGCGCCACTGGCCATCACTGTCACTGTGTCGTTGGTTGACATGCATCCGTCGGAGTCAAGACGGTCGAAGCTGACCTTGGTGGCCGTTCGCAATGCGCGGTCTAACACGTTGGCATCAACGAGAGCATCAGTTGTGATGACGACCAGCATCGTGGCTAAAGCCGGGGCCAACATGCCCGCGCCCTTGGCCATGCCTCCGATGCTCCAGCCCCCGCCGGTGACAACGACCTGTTTGGGCACGGTGTCGGTGGTCATGATGGCGGTAGCCGCATCGAGGCCGGCCTCGGGGTTCAGAGCAGGGACCAACGCGTCCACTCCGGCGAGCAGCACGTTGCGGTCATTGCGAAGCCCGATCATCCCCGTCGAACACACCACGACGTCGATGGCGCCAATGCCAAGGTGTGTGGCGACTTGCTCTGCCACGGCGTGGGTGGTCTGAAACCCTTCAGCGCCGGTGTAGCAGTTGGCTCCGCCAGAGTTGAGTACGACGGCCCGCACGACTCCGTCTTTGACAACTTCTTGACTCCACAAGACCGGATTGGCCTTGCATCGGTTGCTGGTGAAAACACTCGCCGAGGCAAAGGACGGCCCGTCGTTGACCACGAGGGCCATGTCGGGGGCACCCGAACTCTTCAGCCCTGCGGTGACGCCTGCCGCGCGGAAGCCTTGGGGGTCAGTAACGCTCACGGTGCTACTCCAATGGTGGTGAGTCCAGTGGCCTCAGGGAGGCCGAGGCTGAGGTTGAGGCATTGCACGGCCGCGCCGGCAGTGCCCTTGGTGAGATTGTCGATCGCGCCGATCACCACTAGCCGACCTGCGTTGGCGTCGACGGCTACCTGCAGATGGACCGAGTTGGAGCCCGTAACGGCCTTGGTTTGGGGCCACTGCCCTTGTGGCAGCAGGGTCACGAATGGTTCATCGGCATAGGCGGATTCATAAGCGGCGCGCACCTCGGCGTAGGTCGCCTTCGTCGGCGCTGTGCAGGTGGCCAGGATGCCTCGCGGCATCGGCACCAGGAGTGGCGTGAAACTGACTTTGACGTCCTCAGGCGTGTAAGCGCTGAGGTTTTGGGTGATCTCGGGGATGTGGCGGTGACCACCGCCCACGGAGTACGCCGAGACGTTGCCCATCACCTCAGCACCCAAGAGGTTTGTCTTGGCAGCTTTGCCAGCACCTGAGGTGCCGCTGGCAGCCACAATCACGATGTCTGAGACGTCGATGAGCCCCGCAGCTACGGCTGGTGCGAGCGCTAATGAGGAGACGGTCGGATAGCACCCCGGGACTGCCACCCGACTCGCCCCTTGTAACCGGTCACGTTGACCTGGAAGTTCAGGCAGCCCATAGGGCCAAGACCCGGCGTGAGCACTGCCGTAGAACTGCTCCCACTGGGTCGAATCTGTGAGTCGAAAGTCCGCACCGCAGTCGATGACCACCACCGAGGCTGGCAAGGCCGAAGCGATCGCGCCCGACTCACCATGCGGAAGTGCCAAGATCACCGCGTCGTGGCCAGAGAGCACCTCGACAGTTGTTGGTTCAAGCACGCGGTCTGCCAGCATCGTGAGGTGTGGCTGCAACGAAGCCAGACTCTGACCTGCATTGCTCGCGCCCGTCAGCGCGCCAATCTTAACGTGTGGGTGTGCCAGCAACAGCCGAAGGGCCTCGCCTCCGGCATAACCACTGGCGCCCGCCACGGCGACCCGAATCTTGGTACTCATCTGCATGACTATACAACTCACTGTAAGTCTATGCGCAGAGTGGGTTCACTAGAAATGGTCAGAAGCCAAGCCTAGGTTGGGTATATGTCATCCACGCGCCTGAGTAACGAGAGCTATCTTGCCCATATCCGCGACGAGTCGGCGCGCTTCCTAGAAGTGCTGCGAGAGTGCGATCCCACAGCCTTGGTGCCCAGTTGCCCGGCCTGGACCGCGTCAGACTTGCTGTGGCATCTCACTGAGGTTCAGCACTTTTGGACCCACGTGATCCGTACTCGTCCTTCGGCGCCCGAGGACTATGCCGAGCCAGTGAGACCCGCTACTTATGCCGACCTCCTCACC
>CALMMO010000280.1 GCA_937868455.1 uncultured Marmoricola sp. | reverse complement strand
GAAGGGCCGATTGGTTTTGCGGGCATAAAGCCACATGGCCACGAGCACGCCGATGAGGCCGCCGTGGAACGACATGCCGCCTTCCCAGACCTTGAAGATGTACAACGGATCGGCGCGAATCTGGTCCCAGCCATAAATGAACGTGTAACCAACTCGACCGCCGAGTACGACGCCGGCAGCCACCCAAAACGCGAGGTCGTCGATCTCACTGACGGTCCAACCCGAACCCTCCACGCGGGCACGTCGCCGGCCCAGCCACCAGGCCACGCCAACGCCGATGACATACATCAGGCCGTACCAATGCAGCGATAACGGTCCGATATGGATCGAAGGGTCGATGTTGGGGAACTCCACCCCGCGAGCCTAGACCAGACCCCACAAGCCAAGGGCCAAGGAGGCCAATGCGAAAAGCCAACTCATCATGGAGCCCACCAGGAAGTACTCCGTGATCTCGTGGATGTGCTCTTGCCCCTGCTTGGAATTCAACTCAGGGAAGCGCAGCAACCCTTTAGCCGCCACCACGATGCTGGCTGCCGTCAGGTTGCCTGCCAGGCCGAGCCCCAAGATCATCAGCCGCTCAGCGGGACCGAGCAGTCGGCCACCTTTGCGCGGGCTAGCTGGCAACGTGCCCGACTTGGTTGGGCTCATCGACCCGGTGCTCGCCAGCACAAGCCGTACGACGACGTTGCCAGTGCTCAACTGCACCAGGCCAAGGCCAGCCAACAGCACTAGCTCCGATGGAGAGAGGTGCGCAAAGCCGAATGGTTGGGTCCACCGTGGCGCACCCTCGAGGTCGCTGAGCACGAGGGCTAGCGCCACAACGCCGACGAAATAGCCCAGCGCCCACAGTGCCCGGCCATGCCCGAACCCGAAGCGAACGATCGGCCCCCAGGCAAACACCACGAGCCCGATCACAACCACTGGCCAGCCAACACCCAGCACAAGCCCGATCGCCAGCACGACGCCAGCAGCGATCGACTCGGGCAACCACTTCAGGGGTCGCACAGAGTGCCCAAGGTCGGCCACCGCAAAGCCGATGAGCACCAATCCCAGCCAACTCATGACTGACTCCTCTCACTCAACACGATGACCCCGATGCCGTCGCGACGCACGCGTTGGGAGACCGCTGATGCGGAGATGCCCAACTCTTCGGCCAAGGTGCGCTGCGATAGCCCATCTCGCAGGCCAGCCAGGATCCGCAACGAGGCGGCAGACATTGATCCAACCAGGTGGTCCCGACAGTTCAGGGCCGCGTTGACGACACTCGCGCTGGGACCAACAAACCTGGTGCGCACCGAGCCAGTCGCCGGGACTGCCGCCAATGATTCGGCTTCGACGATCGCCTCACGAGCGGTCCACCAACCAGGTCCATCTTCGATGCCATCCGCAGCATCAATCGTGGACACCTCACCCCAGCCGATCCCGTGTCGAATGTCGTAGTCAGGCAGCATGGCGACGCGAACGTCGAGCACCGCCGCCATCGCCTGCGTGAGATCACCAAACGACCCTTGAAACTCATCCCCCACAGTGATGCGCAGCGCTCGGAGCGGATCACGTGTCTGGTTGACCTCGCGCAGTGCTGACGCGAGCACCTGATGCAAGTGCTCGCGGTCAGCAACATCGCGTGATCCGATCACGTCGCCAATCACCGTGTATTCCACAGTGAAGATCATAGCTTCACTTTGCTGAAATGAAGCTATTTACTTCAGTTGGCTGCGCGGTTGATCGCGGAGACGACTGCCTTGAGTGAGGCGGTGACGATGTTGGGATCCATGCCCACACCCCACAACACGGTCGAATCACCGGCAGCATTGACCACCGCGCACTCGACGTAAGCAGCAGCGATGGCGTCGCCGCCAGAGGAGAGAGCGTGCTCGGAGTAGTCGAGCACCCGCACGTCGAAGCGCTCGTCATTGAGCGAGCCGAGTGCGTCGCAGAACGCGGCGATAGGTCCGTTGCCTCGGCCCTCCACCTCGATGGGTTCACCATCGACGACCACGGTCGCGCTCAGAGTGTCGGCTGAACCTGGTTCGGATGAGGTGCGCGTCGTACCCAACGCCAAGGGCGTGGCGGGCTCTAGATATTCACCTGAGAACGTCGACCAGATCGCGTCGGGAGTCATCTCCCCACCCTCACCGTCGGTCTGTTGCTGCACCACACGAGAGAACTCGATTTGCAGGCGCCGAGGAAGGTCCAACTTGTGGTCGGCCTTCATGATGTAGGCGACCCCGCCCTTGCCCGACTGGCTGTTCACGCGGATGACGGCTTCGTAAGAGCGGCCGACGTCCTTGGGGTCGATCGGCAAGTACGGCGCCTCCCACGGGATCTGCGAGACCGGCACCCCCTGCTCGGCAGCAATCCGGTCCAGATCCTCTAGGCCCTTCTTGATGGCGTCTTGGTGCGAGCCAGAGAAGGCGGTGTAAACCAGGTCGCCCGCGTAAGGGTGGCGCGGGTGGACCGGCAGTTGGGTGCAGTACTCAACCGTGCGGCGGATCTCATCGATCCCACCATCGATCGCGAAGTTGATCTGCGGGTCGATGCCTTGGCTAAACAGGTTCATCCCCAAGGTGACCAGGCAGACGTTGCCGGTGCGCTCGCCGTGGCCAAACAAGCAGCCCTCGACGCGGTCGGCTCCAGCCATCATCGCCAGTTCGGTCGCAGCCACAGCCGTGCCGCGGTCGTTGTGCGGGTGCAGCGAGATCACCGTGTCTTGACGGCGAGTCAGTTGCCGGGAGAACCACTCAATCTGGTCGGCGTAGGTGTTAGGCGTCGACATCTCGATCGTGGCGGGCAGGTTCAAGATGATTTCGCGACCATCACCTGGTTGCCAGACGTCAGACACTGCCTCGCACACCTCGACGGAGAACTCCAGCTCGGTGCCGGTGAAGATCTCGGGTGAGTACTCATAGCCAATGACGGTCTTGTCGAGGATGTTCTCGGAGTACTTCATCACCAGTTCGGTGCCGCGACGAGCGATGTCTTTGATTTCGTCCTTCGAGGCGTGGAACACGACGCGCCTAAACAGCGGGGCCAGCGCGTTGTACATGTGGATGTTGGCGTGGTGCACACCCACCAGCGACGAAACCGTGCGCTCAATGAGGTCTTCGCGGGCTTGGGTCAACACCGAGATGGTGACATCTTCGGGCACCCGGTCTTGCTCAATCAGCTGGCGCACGAAGTTGAAGTCGGTCTCAGAAGCCGAGGGGAACCCGACCTCGATCTCCTTGTAGCCCATCTTGACCAGCAGGTCGAACATCTTCATTTTGCGAGCCGGGCTCATCGGGTCGATGAGCGCCTGGTTGCCATCGCGCAAGTCGGTGGACAGCCAGCGTGGCGCCGCCGTAATGGAGTTGCTGGGCCAGGTGCGATCAGGCAGATCGATCGGGGCGAATGCGTGATAGCGATGGATGGGCATCCCGCTGGGACGCTGGGTGTTGATGAAGGGATCTTGTTGCAGGGTCATGGTTTCCTCGGCTTTGGGGAGTGTCGGTGCCGGGCGCGCGACGAACTCCGCAGCGAGGAGGTCCGGCTCTTAGACCTCGCTGCGGCAGCGAAGGAGGAGGCTACGCGTGCACATGACTGGCACACCCTAGCAGCCACAGGCATGCGAGGTTTCGCGGTGCCCACCCTAGGATCGAGGGCGTGCATTGGAGTCACCGATTTTCTGCGTACGCCGCAGCGGCAAGCCTTGCGGGCCTGCTCACCGCATGTGGCACCACCTCCGCCCAGCCTCAACCCACGCCTTCGCCGTCCCCGACTCAACGCACTCCAGCGCCGGCGCCGGCCAAAGGCTCGTGCTACCGACTTAGTTACACCGAGGCCATCGCCCCCACCACAGTGTCCGCACCGGTGCCGTGCCGCAGCAAACACACGTCGGTGACCTTCAAGGTGGGCACGTTCACCCCCTTCGTTGAGGGGCACGCTGTCGCGGTGGACTCCACGGCCGTGCAACAGCACATTGCTAAGGCCTGTCATGCAGCGTTGCCGGCATGGGTTGGTGGCGAAGCCTCCGACTTGCGGCTGAGCCAGGTGCGCACGGTGTGGTTTTCACCAAGTCTGAGCGACTCCGAACTCGGCGCCACGTGGTTTCGATGCGACCTCGTCGCTGTCAAGGCACCCCAGACATTGGCGAACCTTCCTCGTGGGAAGAGTCGCGGACTGCTCAACGCAGGAGTCGCCAACTACGCCAGTTGTGCGACCGGCGAGCCAGGCGGGGCAGGCACCACAGTGGTGATGTGCAGCCAACCCCACACGTGGGTGGCGGCATCGACGTACGACTTTGACAAGGCCACGAGATACCTCGGTAAGCAAGCCGCACAGGCGGCGAGCCAGGCGTGCAAGACCATCGCTGCCGACCGGGCCAGTGACCCACTCGATTACCGCTATTCGTTCCAGTGGCCCAGCCAAGCGGCTTGGGAGACTGGTCAGCGTTACGGGATCTGTTGGAGTCAGTCGAGCACATAAGCCAAGCCGTGTGCGCCCCGCGTGGCGCGTTTAGTTTTCAGCAGTGGTTAGAAGCCCAATCGACGCAATTGCCGAGGGTCGCGCTGCCAGTCTTTGGCGATCTTGACTCGAAGGTCCAAATAGACCGGCACACCCAACATCGCCTCGATCTGCTTACGGGCATCAGAACCGACCTCTTTGAGTCGCTTGCCGCGATGACCGATGACGATGCCTTTTTGGGAGTCACGCTCGACAAACAGGTTCGCATGGATGTCGAGCAGCGGCTTGTGCTCGGGCCTACCGGGGCGCAACGCCATCTCCTCGACCACCACCGCGATGGAGTGCGGGAGTTCGTCGCGCACGCCTTCGAGAGCGGCTTCGCGGATCAACTCTGCAGCGATCTGTTCTTCCGGCGCATCGGTGAGTTCGCCATCGGGATAAAGCTGTGGGCCCTCGGGCAGGTTGGCCACCAACAGGTCGGCCAACAGCGCGACTTGATCGCCTGACTTCGCACTCACTGGCACCATCTCAGCCCAGTCGGTGCCGGTTTGTTCGCCCAGTTTGGCGATATCGAGCAGATGTTGAGCGACGCGTCCGGGATCAACCAGATCGGTCTTGGTGGCAATGGCGAACGTCGTCGTACGTCGAGACTTGGCAAGCTCGGTGACAATGAACCGGTCGCCTGGACCGATCTTTTGATCCGCTGGAAAACACACGGCCACAACATCGACCTCGGCCCATGTCGTGGTCACCAAGTCATTGAGACGTTGACCCAACAACGTGCGCGGGCGGTGCAGGCCCGGAGTGTCAACCAAGATCAACTGGGCATCGGGTCGGTGCACGATGCCACGCACCACGGTGCGAGTGGTTTGGGGCCGCGATGAGGTGATCGCCACCTTGGTGCCGACCAAGGCGTTGGTCAGGGTCGACTTGCCTGCATTGGGACGCCCCACGAAGCAAGCGAATCCAGATCGATGTTCACTCACTTGTTTGCCTCGTCATAGTCAGCCCAAATTTCTTCATCAGTTTTACCTAAAGCCTTGCCCTTGGCATAGATCGGGCCAGGATCAACCCGACGGGTCTGTCTGCCGCGTGCCCCTGACCAATAACCCATCGCGTCCATGTGGGCGTGATCGAAGCGCCCGCGAGACCAGCGGCGCACCTCGCGCATTTGCGCAGACTCCCCCGCCATCCAGAAATAGCCAGCACCCTCAGGCCACGCCATGCCTGCCACGTGTTCGGCCAGTCGGCTCGCGTTCGGGTCGGCGGGCAGCCAGGTGACCGCACCCAAGTCTGGGTAGGAGTGCGTGTCATCAGGTGCCTCAACATAGGCCGAGACGGGCCGCTGTTCGTGCTCCACAATGCGGGCAATGGCTGGTAGTGCCGTCAGGTCACCGACCAGCACAACCCAGGCAGCATCCTCCGGCGGCGCGTAGGACCCCTTGGGCGCCGAGATAGTCACCTCATCGCCCACACAGTCGGTCTGAGCCCATTGGGTCACCAAACCCGACTCGTGGATCACCACATCGAGAGTCAACTCGTGATCGTGCAACGAGCGGATCGTGTAATAACGAGTCTGAAATTGCCCCGGCACCGTGAGCGATAACCACTCATCAGGGATGCCGGTCGAAACCAAGTCGGGGGCCCGCAACGTGAGTCGCACTAGATGTTCGCTGAGCACCACCCGGGAGGTGACGACGGCAGACGATGTGGTGACGCGTGCTGTCATGAGACGAGGTACGTCGGCACTTCGGCGCGCGCAAACTCACCCAGCACGTCAAGGTCACCATCGCGAGGTTCGGTTTCGTTGGTGTGGATGACTGCAGCCTCAAGGCCTTGGCAGCCACTGGCGACGGCCATGGCAATAGCCGCTTCGATCGCGGTCAGCTTCAGCGAAGGGAGATTGACGCTCGCTGCTGCATAGGTGCGCCCATCAGTGTCACGGATGGCGGCTCCCTCAGCAGCTCGCGCACGGGCTCGAGTGGCGCGGGCCAACACGGCCAGTTTGCGGTCTTCGGGGTTGTCCAGGCTCATGATTGGTCCTCGTCGCTCTCAGGTGATTGCACCGGGTTCAAGTTCTTCACCAACACCGACTCGATGCGGTTGCGGCGACCAGCAGCGAATTCTGCGGTGAACTGCACGCCCTCGACCTCGACATGGGAGCCAGGGATCGGCACCTTGCCAAGGTGTTTTGCCATCAAGCCGACCACGGAGTCGACCTCTTCATCTTCAATCGCAACGCCGATGAGTTCTTCGAGATCATCCACGGCATATCTCGACGGCACGCGCACCGACCCATCGGGAAGGGTTTCGATTTGCACTTCGTCGTCGTACTCATCGGTGATCTCGCCGACGATCTCCTCGAGCACATCCTCGATGGTGACCAGACCCGCTGTGCCGCCGTACTCATCAACGCCGCCGGCCATATGGCGTCTTGCTGCCTGCATCTCTCGCAGCAAGTCATCGCCCGGCTTGGTGTCGGGCACGTGCAACACCGGGCGCATCACCGACTCGACCTTTTCACTCGACTGCGCCTCTTGGTGGTCAAAGACCCTCTTGGAGATGTCTTTGAGATAGACAAAGCCGACGATGTCGTCGAGGTCTTCCTCGATGACCGGCAGACGGGAAAACCCGCTGCGCAACAACAAAGACAGCGCTTGCCGCAGCGTCTTGGACCGCTCTATGGAGATCACGTCAGTGCGAGGAACCATCACCTCGCGCACGATGGTGTCGCCCAACTCAAAGACGGAGTGAATCATCTTGCGCTCGTCGGTCTCGATCAGACTGGAGGCCTCAGCAAGATCGACCAGTTCACGGAGTTCGGCCTCAGAGGCAAAGGGGCCTTCAGCGAAACCGCGTCCGGGCGTCAAGGCGTTGCCGATCAAGATCAGCAGCTTTGGGATCGGGCCAAGCACCTTGGTCAGTGCCAACAGCACCCCAGAGGAAGCCAACGCCATCGTTTCGGCGCGCTGGCGGCCAATCGTGCGCGGCGCCACCCCAATCGCGACGTAGGACACCGCGACCATGATCCCGACGGTCGCCAGCACCGAGGGCCAGCGCGCCTGCAACGTAGTCGTGTTCGCCCGTCCATCGAGGGCATCAAAGACCAAGATCGTGGCGACCACGATGGCTGAAATCTCCGCGATCAGCCGCAACAAGATCGTGGTGTTGACCACGGGCGCCGGATCAGTAAGCACCTTCGCCAGTGCCTTGGCACCAGGTCGCTGCTCATCGGCTAACTCCTCAGCGCGAGCCGGGGAAAACGAAGCCAGCGCGGCTTCGGCACCACTGAGCACGCTGGCCACCGCGACCAGCACGACGACTAGCGCAATCAGCCAGAAACTCTGGTCGCTCACTTAGCCGCCCATTGTTGGAGCAAGGTGGCCTGTAAACCAAACATCTCTTTGTGCTCTTCGGGCTCGGCATGGTCATAGCCCAGCAGGTGCAAGATGCCATGAACCGTGAGCAGGTCGAGTTCGTCTTGGGTGGAGTGGCCCGCCTCGGCAGCCTGACGTTCAGCGACAGCCGGGCACAAGACCAGGTCGCCCAACACGCCTTCTTCGGGCTCTTCGAGTGCCTTGCCTGGGCGCAATTCATCCATCGGGAAGGCCAAGACGTCGGTCGGACCAGCCTTCTCCATCCACTTCTCGTTGAGTTCGGCGATGGTCTGCTCATCGACTGCTGAGATGCACAACTCGGCGAGCCGGTGCACCCGCATCTGGTCCATCACAAACCGCGCCAATTGCTGGGTACGGCGCGCGTCGATCTCAAACTCGCTCTCGTTGAGAACCTCGATGCTCATGAGCGCTCCTTGCGGGCGTCGAACTCGTCATAGCGGGCCACGATCTTGCCCACCAGTCGGTGCCTCACCACGTCGTGACTGGTCAATTTGTTGAAACTGACATCTTCAAGACCATCAAGAATCTGTTCGACAACGCGCAGGCCTGATTGCATCCCCCCTGGCAAGTCGACCTGGGTGATGTCACCAGTGACCACGATCTTTGACCCGAACCCCAGACGAGTCAGGAACATCTTCATCTGCTCGGGCGAGGTGTTTTGGGCCTCGTCCAAAATGATGAACGAGTCGTTGAGCGAGCGGCCGCGCATGAAGGCCAAAGGAGCCACTTCGATGGTGCCGCTGGCCAGCAGTTTGGGGATCGTCTCGGGGTCGATCATGTCGTGCAGCGCGTCGTAAAGGGGGCGCAGGTAGGGGTCGATCTTTTCGCTCAACGTGCCTGGCAAGAACCCCAACCGCTCCCCTGCCTCGACTGCTGGGCGGGTCAAGATGATGCGGTTGACCTGCTTGGCCTGCAGGGCCTGCACTGCCTTGGCCATCGCTAGGTAGGTCTTGCCGGTGCCTGCTGGCCCGATGCCAAAGACGATGGTGTGTTTGTCGATTGCGTCGACGTAGCGCTTTTGGTTGAGCGTCTTGGGTCGGATGGTGCGGCCACGGTTGGACAAGATGTTGTGACCGAGCACATCCGCTGGTCGCTCAGGATCGGCGGCGCGAAGCATCGTGAGCGCCCGCTCAATGATTTCGGCGGTGAGCCCTTGCCCGGTGCGAATGATGATGACGAGTTCGTCGATGAGTCGCTCGGCCAACGCAACCTCGGCTGCTGGACCTAACAACCGCACTTGGTTGCCGCGCACGTGAATGTCGGCGGCAATCCCCTTTTCCAAGACGCGCAAGTGCTCGTCGGCTGGGCCAAGAAGGGAGACCATGTTGATGCTGGTCGGAACCACGACCACGTGCTGGGTCTGGTCGCTGCGTGCGTTGCTTTCAGTCATGAGGCCCCTTGCGAGGCACGTCCCTTCAATAGACACCGGGTAGCGCACCTATGGTACGCACCTGGAGCCAGGCTGGTCTCCTGCGTTTCTTCCTACTCGGTGACCGAGAGCAACCCCAGGCACATCTCATCGGTGGAGCCTTCACCCCACACGACGTACCTGTCTTCGCGCTGCTGAGAGAACGCAGGCAGACCATCACGCGGCCACTGGGCATGGCGACAGGTCACCTTGACCTTGTCGAAGGGTTTGAGTTGCACGGGCTTGATCGTTTGGGCTTCTTGTTCATCGAAGTTCCAGGTGCCAATGTGCAGCAAGGTCCGCGGTGTCCCGCCATCGGCAGGGATCAAAGTGATGGTGATTTCACGACCCAGCAGGTGCATGTGACCAGCGACTGCTCTCACGGTCATGGGCCGGTTGATGTTGCGAATGCACGACTGCACGACCCCCGGCTTGGATGTGCCGCACAGCAAGTGCAGGGCATCGCCAATGCTTGCGGCTTGACCAAACCGCTGACGAACATCAGCCATGGCCGCGGCACGGTCGCACAAGGGGCCGTCGTCCTTGCCTGCACGACATGGCATCTCAACGGGGGCCGGGAGCAGCACCATGTGCAGCGCCTGGCTCTTCGGCGAGGGCTTACGCACCCGCAAGGCGATGGCGCTTTGGTCTGGCGAGGCGCCCTTAAGCAGGTTGTAGTGCATCTGCATGATGATCTGGGAACCCTTCGCCAGCGGCATGCTGAGGTTCTTGCCAAACACTCGCTCTGTGCCACCAGGGGCCCAGGCACCCAGCCAAGGCGCGTCATCAAGGTTGCGGTTGCCAGGCACTCCAGCATCACCAAAACAGGTCCAACCTTCGCCTGGCGTGCGCTCATCGACAGCCTTTGCCGCCGCGACATCGCCCGGTGCGACCTTAAACAAGATCACATGGTGAACCACGTCGGGGTTATCCGGCAGCACGTCATAGCCAGTCAGATCGGTGGGCTTGACCAACTTGGGGTCAAGCAAGAAGCAGCGGTAGTCATCGGTGCCCACGCCATCAGGCGCCGCTGGGGTGTAGGAAGTGGGCAACTGCAAGGTGAGCCGCTTCTCCCCGGGCCGCAACGGCTTGGCGTTCTCTGCTTGGGGCACTGGTCGCGTCGATGAGGATGGCTTGGCCGCCACATGTCCGTGCCCGTCGGCGGTTGCGTTCTTGGTGAACTGCCACACCGTGAGCAGCGAAATCGAGATCGCAACCACACTTGCGATTGCGATCCAGGCCATCCGCCTACGTTGACTCATTGACACAGTCCCACCCCAGTAACTCCCACTAGCCAGGTGGCCAGGTTAGATCACGTCCCCCAAGCACATGGAGGTGAGTGTGGAAAACACTTTGCCCGGCTCCCGAGCCGGTGTTGAAAACCATTCGATAGTTGCCGTCCAGACCTTCTTGCTCGGCAACCGCAGCCGCGGCCGCGACGAGGGCAGACGTGACGGCCGGATTGGCCTGGGTAGAGGCCGCGGCATTGGGTTGGTGTTCGCGCGGAATCACCAACACGTGGGTGGGCGCTTGCGGTTCGATGTCTCGAAACACAATTGTGTGGTCGTCCTCCCAGATCACCGTGGCAGGCAGGTCTCCAGAGACGATGCGACAAAACAGGCAGTCATCAGGCACATCGCCCAGGATAGGCCTGATGGCACCCGCTGGGGCAGTACCGTGATCGCGTGAAGTGGCACACCTGGGCGCCTGCGGCACTCTCATCCCTCGGAGTTGTCGCCATCGTGGCTGTTGCCGTTGGCGTGGTCAGGCTCAGCCCACCGGAGCCAGTGCCAGACACTGACCGGCAAACACTGCCCACAGTGGGCGATCAGAGCTATCAAGTGCGCACCTATTTGATCACCGACACCGTTAACGGACCCAAACTCATCCGTAACGACACCTTCGCTTTGGCCGATAAAGGCAAGAAGTTGCAGGCCGCGATTGCAGCCGTGGTGACTGGCACCAGTTTCGACCATGACTATCGCTCCGCCTTTCCGCAAGGCAGCAGCGTGCGGATCAAAGAGACCAGCGATGGCACCTTGTTGGTCGACTTGAGCGGCATCGTCCCCAATGTTGGGTACGGCGAGGGAGGTGCTCTGGCGGCAGAAGCTTTGCGCCGCACCATCGCCAGCAATGGCGGTCCGAGTGATTACGTCGTTGCCATCAATGGCCGTCCGATCAAGGAACTGATGGGGGCACCCCTTCAAGCTCCACTCAATGACCAGGTTCTCGCCCCGGTCGAAATCAGTGCACCTGCTGAGGGCGCCCGGTTGGGCACCCGCGTAGCCATTGCCGGCAAGGTGGCCTCACCTGACGCAGTGTTCAACTGGGCGGTGGTCAATGCCGATGGCGTCGTGGTGAAAAAGGGTCTGGGACAGGCGCAGAGTTGCTGCACGCGCTCGCCGTACAACATCCAACTGGAGTTGCCGCCAGGCTCGTATCAAGTAATGGTGTCGAGCCTGCCTGTAGGCAAGCCTGACGTCGAGCGCTCCGAGGTGCAGGTCAACATTGACACCAAGAACTTTGAGGTTCGCTAACCCCTAAAGCCCTAGCCCCAACGTCTGGTGCGAGCCAACAGTGCTGCCACGGCTGCCACGCCCGCAGTTGAGGTACGCAAGACCGAAGAACCCAGCCGCACCGGCTCGGCCCCCACGACCGCAAACTGCGCCAACTCGGCTTCAGTGATGCCGCCCTCGGGTCCGACAACGACCACGATCGAGCCGCGCCCTGGAATCGGGATGTCACCGAGCGGACCGGAGGCTGCTTCGTGCAGCACAACCGGCACCGAGCAGGCTTGCAGGAGCGCCACCACGTCGGCGGTGTTAGCCATGGGCGACACTTCAGGAAAGTTGGGACGCCGGGCTTGTTTGGCGGCCTCTCGCGCAGTGTTGCGCCACTTGGCCAACTGCTTCTCGGCGCGATCGCCTTTCCACACCCCCACGCAGCGCTCGGCTGCCCACGGCACGATGACGTCGGCGCCAACTTCAGTGAGCATTTCCACGGCTAAGTCAGCGCGGGCGCCCTTGGGGATCGCTTGCACTACCGTCACTCGTGGGTCTTCGAGCGGCACGTTGGCAACGCTTTCGACCACCACGTGCAGGCTCTTGCGTTCGGCGCTGGCCACCACACAGGTCGCGGCTGCGCCAGCACCGTCGGTGAGGACCAGTTGCTCGCCGCTTCGCATCCGGCGTACGACGGCAGCGTGATGGCCCTCGACACCGTGCAGGTGCACCGTGGTGCCCTGAGTGAATGTGGCGGCATCAGGGTGCACGAAGTAGGGCAGGCTCATCGAAATGCATCCTTAAATCGGTCGAACACGGATTTGGGCTGCCCAGAGTGCACGCGCCCATCAGGGGATTCCTCATCGCGCACCTGCGCGAGTTCGGTCAGTAGGGCGATCTGGCGATCATCGAGTCGGGTCGGAGTCTCCACCACAACGGTGACGATGAGGTTGCCGCGCTGGCTATCGCGCAAACTCGGCACGCCCAAACCTCGCAGCACCGTCTCGGTGCCCGATTGGGTGCCCGGCTTGATCTGCAGGTCAGTGTGCTGGGGGTGCTCGTCGCCAAGATCGCCTTCGAGCAGCGGCATCTTGATCTCGGTGCCCAACGCACCGGCCGTCATCGGCACCACAACCTGGGCCAGCAAGTCGTTGCCACGACGAACAAAGGTGGGGTGTGGGCGCACGTGAATCTCGACGTACAAGTCACCTGCCGGTCCGCCACCTGGCCCGATCTCGCCGCGACCGGCCAGTTGCACCCGGGTGCCGGTGTCGACACCTTGGGGGATCTTGACGCTCAGTGTCGAGCGCGAACGCACTCGGCCATCACCAGCACACTCACGGCACGGGTCGCTGATGATCTCGCCATAGCCTCGGCAAGCGTTGCACGGCCGCACCGTGCGGATTTCGCCCAAGAAACTGCGCTGCACGTGTGCCACCTCGCCGCGCCCATGGCAGGTCTCACAGGAGATCGGCTTGCTGCCTTCAGCGGCGCCTGCTCCATTGCACCCGGCGCAGACGACAGCGGTGTCAACCTTGAGTTCGTGGGTGCTGCCAAATGCAGCCTCGGCCAAATCGACGTCGAGTCGCACCAACGCATCTTGGCCACGCCGCTGGCGCGGACGAGGACCGCGCTGGGCACCACCTTGAGCACCGAAGAAGGCGTCCATGATGTCTGTGAACGAGAACCCTGCGCCCTGACCAAACCCAGCGGCACCACCTCTGAAGGGGTCACC
>CALMMO010000279.1 GCA_937868455.1 uncultured Marmoricola sp. | reverse complement strand
CTCAACGCTGGCTACGTCACCGAGTGGGGAGCAGACCCCTCAGAGCTGTCCTCCTTCACCGTCGACGAAGGCAAGTACTTCGCAGAAGAAGGAGTCGACACCCTCTTCCCAGGTGGCTACGTCGACCTCGTCAAGTGGCTTGGCCGTGGGATCAGAGTCGAGACCGGATTTGAGGTGACCCGCATCAGCGTGGGCGCTGACGGGGTAACGGTCTCAGGAGCGCGAGGACAGCGAAAGGCGTCAGCGGCCATCATCACGCTGCCGTTGGGGGTGTTGAAGTCCGGCCGCGTCGAAGTGCTCCCGGGCCTGCCCATTCCGATGGCCCACGCCATCGACACGCTGGACATGGGAGTGCTGAGCAAGTCGTTCTTCCGGTTCGAGAAGGCCTTTTGGCCCAGCAACATTGACTGGCATGAGTACCTCGGAGCTCAGCCAGGGCGTTGGGGTCAGTGGGTGAGCTTCGCCAAAGCCGGCGCTCCGGTGCTGCTCGGCTTCAACGGTGGCAGTGCGGGTCGCGAGACTGAGTCGGCCGACCCTCAAGATGTGATCGACGAGGCCTTCGAGGTGCTGAAGGCAATGTTCGGCAAGGCAGCGCGGCGACCGATCGCAGTCAAGACCACCCAATGGGCTCTCGACCCGTTGGCGCTGGGCTCCTACTCGATCAACACAGTCGGCTCCACTCGCGCTGATCGTGTGGCCTTGACCAAGGCGGTAGCCCCCGGTGTCTACCTAGCCGGCGAAGCCACCGAGCCCGACTATCACTCCACCGTGCACGGCGCGCACTTCTCAGGGAAGCGAGCAGCCAAGCAGGTGCTCGCGCACCTTGGCAGGTAACTACTTCAACAGCCGACTCATGCGCCGATCCGCCAAGGGCTTGCCGCCGGTCTGACAGGTGGCGCAGTACTGCAATGACGAGTCCGCGAAACTCACCTCGCGCACAGTGTCGCCACACACCGGACACGTTTGGCCAGTGCGGCCATGCACGGCCATGTTGGACTTCTTCTCGCCTTTGAGTTCGCTGGCTGCCAACCCGTCATTGCGGGCTACTGCATCGCGAAGGGTGCTCTGAACTGCGTCGTACAGCGTGGTCAACTCGGCCTGGCTCAACGAGTTGGCCGGCTTAAACGGAGACATCTTGGCCGCGTGCAGGATCTCATCTGAGTAGGCATTGCCGATGCCGGCGATGGTCCCTTGATGGCGCAGCACGCCCTTGATTTGCGATCGGCCCGCAGCCTGCAGAATCTCCGAAAGCTTGGCCTCATCAAATTCGGGAGCGAGTGGGTCGGGGCCAAGGGAGGCAATGCCAGGCACGTCGAGTGGATTGCGTACGACGTACATCGCCAGTGACTTCTTCGTCCCCGCCTCGGTGATGTCGAGTCCCGAGTCATCATCGAGCACGACCCTGGCTGCCAGGGGCGACTTGGAGTTCGGCTTGGCCGGAGTCGCAGGCACCTCATCGCGCCACCTGATCCAGCCCGCCCGAGCCAGATGCAACACCAGGTGAGTGCCCGAGACATCGATGTCGAGGAACTTCCCGTGGCGGCTCACCGTCTCGATGAACTGGCCGTTGAGAGAGAACACCGGCGGGTCAAACGTCTTCAAGGCACTAAATGCGGCTAGGTCGATGCGCTTGATCGCGCGCCCGTGCAGCCTTCGCCCCAGGTCCTGGGCGAGTGCCTCGACTTCGGGTAGTTCCGGCATGTGGGGAGAGTACGGGATTTTTGGGGGTGTGAAAGTCACAAGTAAACCTGTGACTTTGTCGCTTTGCGGGGGAGATCCTCCCCGCAAAGCGCCAAAGATCCGGGTGAAGCATTCAC
>CALMMO010000278.1 GCA_937868455.1 uncultured Marmoricola sp. | reverse complement strand
AGGCGTCGTCGCAGGGGTTGAGCCAGTTGCTGAGCGTGAACGAATCAAACCGGTAGATCAGTCGAGACTTTGGCTTGTTGAAGCTCATCAACACAACCACGAAGATCGGGACGAACATGTAGATCAGAACTGCCAGACCCCCGGCCAACACCAAGTGGCGTCCAACCCAACGTCCCAACCGCTCAAGCGCGCTCATAGGAGTTCCTCCGTGCCAGCCTTGCGAACGTAGAGCAACACCATCGCCAAGATGATGAGCATCAAAATCATCGACAGCGCCGCGGCCGAGGGATAGTCATTAGCTGCGGTGAAGAGGTTCTGGATCACGTTGCCCACCATCCGCTGGCGAGGCGAGCCGAGCAGCGCGGCGTTGATGTAGTCACCTGCTGCCGGGATGAAGGTCAGCAGCGTGCCCGAAACGACGCCCGGCAATGACAGCGGCCAGGTGACCTTGAAGAACGCCCGAATCGGGGAGGCGTAAAGATCTGAAGCAGCCTCGACGAGTCGGTGATCGATCTTGTCGATGCTGGCAAACAGTGGCAGCACCATGAACGGCAAGAAGTTGTAGACCAAGCCAGCAATCACTGCCATGGGGGTCGCCAGCAGGCGACCGTCAGGCCCGAGCAGGTGCACAAACTTCAGTGCGTTGACGATGAACCCGTCATCGGCCAGCAGCAACTTCCATGAGAGCGTGCGCACCAAGAAACTGGTGAAGAAGGGTGCGATCACCAACACCAGCATCAAGTTCTTCCAGCGACCAGCCTTGAAGGCGATGGCGTAAGCCAGCACATAGCCCAAGATCAGGCAGATCAAGGTTGCGGCGCCGCCGTACAACAACGACCGCAGGAGTGGTCCCCAGTACTTCGAAAGCGCGTCGGCGTAGTTGCCAAACGCCCAGGTCATTTCATAGCCGGCGTACGTCGAGCCGTTGGGGTCATAGAGCGAGGTGGCAACCAGCGAATAGAACGGAATGACGAAGAACGCCAGCAACCACACGATCCCTGGGAACATCAAGATGTAGCCGGTCCACCCAGTGCGCTCCGGGGCAGGCGCGGTGGTTTGGCCCGAGGGCAGCGCGCTCACAACTCGACTCCAGCGGCGGCATCTTGTTCGTGATCGAGCAAGAACGCGTATTCGGGACGCCACGACATGTCGACTGTCTCGCCCACGGAGAAGAGTCGGCGCCGACCAGTGTTTTGCTCAAACACTTGGAGTTCTTGGCCCCATGGCATCCGAACGAGGTACTGCGTCGAGACGCCCACGAAACTGACGTCGGTGACCACACCGCCTGGGATGGAGTTGCCAGGAGCATCGATGGGGTCACCAGGCCCGCCAATGAGGACCTTCTCGGGTCGAATGCCGACCCAGCCAAACTTGGAGCCTGCCTTGACGTGCGAGCGGCTCGATGGGATGGAGACCAGCGTGCCCTGCATGTCGACCTTCACGAAGTCACCCTCGACACCGCGCACTTGGCCTTCGATCAGGTTGGACTGGCCCAAGAAGTTCGCCACGAAGGTGGTCCTGGGGTTTTCGTACAACTCCGCAGGCGCGCCCATTTGCTCGATGACACCGTGGTTCATCACCGCGATCGTGTCGGCCATGGTCATGGCCTCCTCCTGATCGTGAGTCACGTGCACGAAGGTGAGCCCCACTTCGGTTTGGATGCGTTTGAGTTCGATCTGCATCGCGCGGCGAAGCTTGAGGTCAAG
>CALMMO010000277.1 GCA_937868455.1 uncultured Marmoricola sp. | reverse complement strand
CGAACTTCAACAAGGCGTACGGCGTTTGCCCCGGATCGGGAGTGCCCTTCGCTTTCACTGCAACAGTGACCGACTTGTAGCCACCCAAATCAGAATCGGTGGCATCGATGATCTCGGTGCGCCAACCCTTGGTTTCGGCGTACCTCAGGTACATCCGGAGCAGGTCACCAGCAAACAGTGCGCTCTCCTCGCCACCCTCACCCGACTTGAGCTCCAAGATCGCATCCTTGGAGTCGTTGGGATCACGAGGCACCAACAAGTTGCGCAGCTTTTCGGCCACCTCATCGCGGGTGGACTCCAGTTGCTCAGCCTCAACAGCGAACGACTCATCCTCATGCGCCAACTCTTTGGCCGCTTCGATGTCGTCGCCCAACTGATGCCAGTCGCGGTAAACGCGGATGATCGCGCTCAACTCGGCATATCGCTGGTTCAGGCGCTTGCTCAGCGCAGGATCCTGATGGATTGCGGGGTCAGCAAGACGGGGTTCCAGCTCGGCGTGCTCGGCGACCAACCCCTCGACTGCCTCAAACATGGGGTCTCCTGATGGGTCGGTCGGTTTCACCGGGTACCCGGTGAAACTTGCGCTTCCCATGTGAAACTTCACATGGGAAGCGCAAGTTTTCAGTGGGAAGTACGGCGTGGCTCAGCGGCCAGAGGCACTTACTTCTTCTTGGCGTAACGGGCTTCGAAGCGAGCCACACGACCACCGGTGTCAAGAATCTTCTGCTTGCCGGTGTAGAAGGGGTGGCAGTTGGAGCACACGTCAGCGTGAATCGTGGAGTTCTTCGCAGTGCTGCGGGTCTTGAAGGTGCTGCCGCAGGTGCACGAAACCTCGGTGATTTCGTAGTCAGGGTGAATGTTCTTCTTCATGGGTCCTCTTTCGGGTTAAAGCCGCCGGGTCGAATGACTGGTGCACTCGTGAACCGGAGCCAGCGTCCAAGTGTGCCACCAACGCCTAGCCGACACGAAATCTGGTGTCGGAATCCCAGGTTTAGTGCCAAACAGTTGGGTGAAGTGCGACATCAATTTTGAGGCGCCCCGGCTGGTGGAACCCCCACGGGAACCAGCCGCGCGGGCGGCAACAACAAGCGGCTCAACGACCAGATCACCAGACCGAGGCTGACGACAAGCATGGCGAGGTCGACAGCGAGTTCGATCTTGGGTAGCCCGTAACCACCGTTCAACCCTCGAAGTGTTAGCGAGACCAGAACATAGGTCAGCAGAAAGAACAGCGCGCTCATGCTCGCCAGCGCCGCCGCGGCATAGCTCGCGATGAGCCGTGAATATTCGTTGCGCCTCCACAGCCACAGGGCCGCCACTGCCGCCAGCAGACTCAGCGCGTACGGCGCATGGCTGATGCCATTGGCAAGCGCGCTCGCCATCGATTTCGGGGGCACAGAGACCCATGACCCACCGAAATCTGGGCCTCCCACCAGGCACGTTGACCAGCCGTCTCGACTGCAAGCCCAATAGGTGTAAGCAACTGGAATCACGGCAGCGATCCATGCCCCAGCGATGATCAAGATGGGCACGGCAACTCGCCCGACTGGCACTAGCGCCGAGCCAGTACCGCGCACGAACCAAGCAACTCCCATCATCAGTGCGAGCCAGACCACCCAGCCCCACAGAGTGTCAGCGCCAAGTCCCCGAGTGAGTAATGACGCCGCTAATGCAAGGAGCACCAGCCACCACTGGTGGCGAGCGGTCGAAAGGTTCGGCGCGTCCGCAAACCGACTACGCCGAACAAGGGCCACCGCATAGGACACCAACAGCGCCACAGCCAGAACCGGTAGCTCAAAGATCATGGCGCCTCGACTCCAGCGACGTACTAAGCATGGTGAGAACCATAGGCGGCGCAACGTCATACGAACCGAGCCCTATAGCAACCGTCTCGTATGACGTCCGCGTCAACGTCGTACGAAACGAGACCCATAACGACCGCAACGTATGACGTCCGGCAGCACGCAAACCCCAGGGCGAGCCGAAACAAAAACCAACGAGGGGCGACCAGCCGGCCGCCCCCTCGTGGATCAAGAACAATCAGTCGTCGCCGTTGATGGTGGGGGTGGTCTTTTGGACCTGCATCAAGAACTCGACGTTGCTGGAAGTCTTCTTCAGGCGCTCCAGCAGCAATTCGAGGGCCTGCTGGCCATCTAGCGCGGAGAGCACGCGGCGAAGCTTCCACATGATGGAGAGTTCGTCTTTGCTCATGAGGAGTTCTTCGCGGCGGGTGCCCGAAGCGACCACGTCGATGGCCGGGAACAGTCGCTTGTCAGCGAAGTCGCGGCGCAGACGGATCTCCATGTTGCCGGTGCCCTTGAACTCCTCGAAGATCACCTCGTCCATCTTCGAGCCGGTGTCGATCAGCGCGGTGGCGAGGATGGTCAGCGAGCCGCCGTTCTCGATGTTGCGGGCGGCACCGAAGAACTTCTTCGGCGGGTAGAGCGCCGCGGAGTCGACACCACCAGACAGGATGCGCCCACTGGCCGGGGCGGCCAAGTTGTAGGCGCGACCCAGGCGGGTGATGCCATCAAGGAGTACGACGACGTCGTGGCCCAACTCGACCAGTCGCTTTGCCCGCTCGATGGCGAGTTCGGAGACGATGGTGTGGTCAGATGCGGGCCGGTCAAACGTCGAGGAGATGACCTCGCCCTTGACCGAACGCTGGAAGTCGGTGACCTCTTCAGGGCGCTCATCGACCAGCACAACCATCAAGTGGCACTCGGGGTTGTTGGTGGTGATGGAGTTAGCAATCGACTGCATGATCATCGTCTTGCCGGCCTTGGACGGCGACACGATCAGACCACGCTGGCCCTTGCCGATGGGGGCAGCAATGTCGATGACTCGACCGATCAGGTTGCCGGTCTCGGTCTCTAGGCGCAGACGCTCACTGGGGTAAAGCGGGGTGAGCTTTTGGAACTCAACGCGGTCTTTGGATGCCTCAGGTTCAGCGCCGTTGACGGAGTCGAGTTTGACGAGCGGGTTGAAACGCTCTTTGCGCTCGCCTTCACGTGGCTGGCGAACCTGGCCGATGATCGCATCGCCACGACGCAGGCCGTATTTGCGCACAGTCGAGAGCGAAACGTAGACGTCATCGGTGCCGGGCAGGTAGCCCGAGGTGCGCACGAATGCGTAGTTGTCGAGCACGTCCAAGATGCCCGCGCAGGGGGCCAGGACGTCATCTTCGAGGATGGTGGTGTCGGGTTCGTTGCGGCCCATGCCGCCACCCATCGAGCCGCCGCCCATGCCGCCACGACTGCGGTCGTTGCGGTCACGGCCACGACGACGACGGTTGTTGCGACGGTTGCCGCCCTCGTCGTCGTAGTCACGCCGCTGCTGCTGGCCTTGGCCGCCACCTTGGTTCTGGCCACCTTGGTTCTGGCCGCCCTGGTTCTGGTTGCCTTGGTTCTGGCCGCCCTGGTTCTGGTTGCCCTGGTTGCGGTTGCGCTGGTTGTTGTTCTGGTTGCCCTCGCGAGCCTCACCTGAGTCATCACTGCGGGTGTCGCGCTCGCCACGGTTGCGGCGGTTGTTGCTGCGACGCTCTTGACCCTCGGATGCGGGGGCCTCGCTGGACTCGCTCTTGGACTCTTGAGCCGGAGGGGTGTCTTCGCGACGCTGGCGCGCCGGGCGCTCCTTGCGGGGCGCTTCGCTGCTGCCGCCGCCTTGGGCTCCCTTGATCGCAGAGACCAGATCGGCCTTCTTCATTCCGGCGGTCTTGATGCCAAGTCCGGAAGCGATCGTCTTGAGTTCTGGGAGCAGCTTGGAACTGAGCCCACCCTTTGACTTGGGGGTGCTCTCGATTGTTTCTGTCATGGGGTCCTTCCCCGTGTGTGGTGCGATCTAGCGCAGCAGAGCGACTCTGCGGGCAGGTCACCGCGGAGCCAGATCGTTTGAGAGAAGCGCCGCGAGGCTCTGGTTGAGAGGCTCAGGCGAGATCATCGCCGTGACGCAGGTAAAACAGTAGCAAACCAACTCACGAACGTGTGACGTGGACCCCATCGACCCCAATCTTTGGGGTGTACG
The DNA here is from genome assembly GCA_937868455.1 of uncultured Marmoricola sp. Lineage (GTDB taxonomy): Bacteria > Actinomycetota > Actinomycetes > Propionibacteriales > Nocardioidaceae > Marmoricola. The sequence continues at coordinate 10,612 of CALMMO010000277.1, read as the reverse complement.
TCGCCCAACCCCCGGGCGCGCGCTTGGCCACTTCGGTCTCGGTCCCGGCAGGAACCAGTGCGAGGACAGTTGGTCCGGCACCAGAGACAGTGGCGGCGATCCGGTCAGCGCGCAGTGAGTCAATGAGCGCCAACGACGACGGCATCGCGGGGCGGCGTTGCTCTTGGTGCAACCAGTCGTGGGTGCCCGCCAACAACAACTCAGGTCGTCCGGCGAGTGCGGCGACAAGCAGCGCCGCGCGGCCGGAGTTCGCGGCCGCATCGCGGTGGGAAACCATCTCGGGAAGCAGCCCGCGAGCCACCTTGGTCGACAACGCCTGGGTAGGCACAAAGAGCACACCAGCGATGGTCGGTGCCACATCGAGTCGGGCGACGACGACGTGTTCGCCTTCGGTGCCAGCAATGGTGAAGCCACCCAGTTGGGCGGGTGCGACGTTGTCGGGGTGACCTTCGAGTTGGTTGGCTAGATCCAATGCTTCGGCGTCACTCATCGACGCGCCCTCAACGAGTCCCCGGGCAAGGGCGATGCCGCCGACGATGGCCGCAGACGAGGAGCCCATCCCCCGCGAATGCGGGATGGTGTTGCGACAGGTCAGGTGCACCCCAGGCGCCTGAACGCCAAGTGCGGCAAAGGTGGCCAACATCGCGCGCCAGACCAAATGACGCTCATCTCGTGGCACGAACTGCGCACCCTCACCGGAGACATCGATGACTAGCGGTCCATCGTGCACCCGAGCAGTGAGGGTGTCGCGGATGTCGTGCGCGATCCCGAAGGAGTCGAAACCAGGGCCGAGGTTGGCACTCGACGCCGGCACTGATGCCGTGACGGTCGCCGAGGTGAAACTCATGCCAGGCCAGCGGCCGAAGCCGCGGCGCGCACGTCAATGTCGACCACGTTGTCGACGATGTCGGTGAAGGTGGACATGGCGGTGTCGATGTCTTTGAGTCCGTGGCCGGTGACGGTGACGACGATCTTTTCCCCGCCGTACCTCACACCCTCCTGGGCTTCCAACAGCAAGCCAGCAACGCCAGCAGCCGACGCGGGCTCGACGAAGACGCCGTCGCGTGAGGCGAGTTCGCGCTGGGCCGACAAGATCTCGGAGTCAGTCACCATGCGGAACTTGCCGCCGGAGCGGTCAGCAGCCTCCATGGCGAGGTCCCATGAAGCCGGGTTGCCGATGCGAATCGCTGAGGCGATCGTCTCGGGGTCGGGGATCGGGGCGCCTTTGACCAGAGGGGCCGCACCAGCGGCTTGCCAGCCACGCATGACGGGCAGTTTGGTGCTGCGCCCGGCGGCGTGGTCTTCGCGATAGCCCAACCAGTAGGCCGAGACGTTGCCAGCGTTGCCGGTCGGCAACACGTGTACGTCGGGGGCATCGCCAAGGAAGTCGACAATCTCAAACGACCCGGTCTTTTGGCCTTGCAACCGCATCGGGTTGACCGAGTTGACCAGGGCTACGGGGTAGTTGTCGGCGAGTTCGCGCGAGATCTGCAAGCAGTCATCGAAGTTGCCCCGCACCATGATCACCTGGGCGCCGTGCACGATGGCTTGGGCCAACTTGCCGGCCGCGATCTTGCCTTGCGGGATCAACACCAGCGGCTTGATGCCCGCTTTGGCGGCATAGGCAGCCATCGACGCACTGGTGTTGCCAGTGGAGGCACACACGACTGCTTTGGCGCCTTGGCCAACGGCCACCGACAGGGCGACGGTCATGCCTCGGTCTTTAAACGATCCGGTGGGGTTGTTGCCCTCGACCTTGAGCCACACCTCGCCGCCGGTGACCTCAGAGAGCCAGTCACTGGCGACCATCGGGGTGCCACCTTCGCGCAAGGTGATGGTGGGCGTGCCTTCGGGGAGGTCAAGCCGGTCGCGGTATTCCTCGATCACACCTCGCCACTGGTGAGCCATTACTGATCCCCTTCGACTCGCAAAACGCTAACGACTTCGCGCACGAACGCCAGCGCCTGGAGGTTCGCGACTGTGGCAGCCAGGTCGGCGTCGCTGGCCCGGTGTGAGACCACCACGAGCACAGCGTCATCTCCGCGGCCTTCTTGACGCACGGTCTGGATGCTGACGTCGTGCTTAGCGAAGGTGGAGGCGATTTCGGCCAACACACCGGCTTTGTCATCGACGTCGATTTGGACCATGTATCTGGTTTGGGTCGACCCCATCGGCACGATCGGCAGGTCGGCGTACGCCGATTCGCCCGCACCGCGCACCTGGCTCAACCGGTTGCGCGCGACGGTGACCAGGTCACCGAGCACTGCGCTAGCCGTCGGTGAGCCGCCCGCGCCGGGTCCGTAGAACATCAGTTGGCCAGCGGCCTTGGATTCGACGAAGACCGCGTTGTAGGCCCCACCAACGTTGGCCAGGGGGTGAGTGGCCGGGATCATCGCCGGGTGCACGCGGGCGCTCACGGCCGGGCCTTCGGGGGTGTCAACCAGGGCACAGATGGCCAGCAGTTTGACCACGCAGCCCATCTCTTGGGCCGATCTCACGTCGGCGGCGGTCACCTCAGAGATGCCCTCGCGGTGCACATCACTGGCGGTCACTCGGGTGTGGAAGGCCAGGCTCGCCAAGATTGCAGCCTTGGCGGCAGCATCGAAGCCTTCGACGTCAGCGGTTGGGTCGGCCTCCGCGTAGCCAAGCCGTTGGGCTTCCTCTAGCGCGTCGTCATAGCCCTTATTGCTGGTGTGCATCTGGTCGAGGATGTAGTTCGTGGTGCCATTGACGATGCCCAGCACTCGGGTGACCTGGTCACCTGCCAATGATTCGCGCAGCGGACGCAAGATCGGGATCGCGCCGGCAACGGCTGCCTCGTAATAGAGGTCGCCACCTGAGTTTTCGGCGGCGGCATAGAGGGTCGGTCCGTCTTCGGCCAGCAATGCCTTGTTGGCGGTCACGACACTGGCGCCATGCTCAAGTGCGGCCAAAATCAGGCTGCGTGCAGGCTCGATGCCACCGATGACTTCGACCACCACGTCGATGTCGTCGCGGGTCACCAAACCCATCGCATCAGTGGTCAGCAGTGCCCGGTTGGCGACGCTGAGACCGTCGCGGACCAGCTCTGGTCGACGTACGGCGATGCCAGCCAACTCCACCGGCGCACCGACGCGAGCCTCAAGGTCAACGGCTTGCTCTTCGAGCAAACGGGCAACCTGAGAGCCCACGACGCCGCAGCCCAGGAGGGCGACGCGAAGGGGTGAGTTAGTAGCCATCGTGGTTTATCTTCCCATCCTTTGGGAGGTCTGTGAGCGCTCGCAGTTAGCCCATGTCCGTAGCGAGCAAATCGTCTTCAGTTTCGCGGCGAACGATCACTGTGGTCTGGCCATCGCGCACGCTCACCACTGGCGGGCGAGGCACCTGGTTGTAGTTGCTGGCCATCGACCGGCAGTAGGCACCTGTGGCTGGCACAGCGATCAGATCACCGGGGCGCACGTCGCTAGGCAAGAACTCATCGCGCACGACGATGTCGCCTGCTTCGCAGTGCTTGCCGACAACCCGAGCAAGAGTTGGTGTCGCCTGCGAGGAGCGGTTGGCCACAGTGGCTGAATAGTCAGCGTCGTAGAGCGCGGTGCGGATGTTGTCGCTCATCCCGCCATCGACGCTGACGTAGGTGCGGGCAGCGCCACCGTCGAGTTGCACCTCCTTAACCGTGCCCACGGTGTAGACCGTGCACATCGAAGGACCAACGATCGCTCGACCTGGCTCGATCGAGAGTCGCGGCACCTCGATGCCTTGCGCGGCGCACTCGTGAGCCACGATCGCGCGCAACTCGGCGGCCAACTGCGCAGGCTCAGCCGGGTCGTCTTGGGTGGTATATGCGATGCCGAACCCGCCACCGAGATCAACCTCAGGCAACTCGCAACCCAACTCGCGTTGCACTTGGGCGTGCAGGGCAAGCACCCGACGGGCCGCCACCTCAAAGCCGGAGGTGTCAAAGATCTGCGAACCGATGTGGGAGTGCAGACCCAGGAGGGTGACGCCTTCGATCTGCGCCAACGCAGCCGCTGCGCGCATCGCGTCGCCGCTGCTGATCGAGAACCCGAACTTCTGGTCCTCATGTGCAGTGGCGATGTATTCGTGTGTGTGAGCCTCGACCCCGGCCGTCACCCGGATCATCACCCGGGCACCTAGACCCTCCTTGGCCAGGCTGGCGATCCGATCGATCTCATCGAAGGAGTCGACGATGACGCGACCCACGCCCAGCGCGACCGCGCGGCGAAGTTCGCTCAGTGACTTGTTGTTGCCGTGGAAGCCGACTCGGTCCATTGGGAAACCTGCCCGCTCGGCGATGCTGAGCTCGCCTCCTGAGCACACGTCGAGAGACAAGCCCTCCTCGTTGATCCAGCGTGCGATCGCCGTACACAAGAAGGCTTTGCCTGCGTAATAGACCTCAGCGCCGACAAAGGCCTCCTTGAAGGCACGCGCGCGGGCTCTGAAGTCGGCTTCGTCGAGGATGTACGCCGGAGTGTTGTGCTCGGCGACCACATCGGCCAACGCCAGACCGCCCACATGGAGCACGCCGTCGGCGTCTTTGAGCGCAGACTGTGGCCACAGTGCGGGGACCAGGGCGTTCGGGTCGGCGGGTTGACGCAGCCACGAGGGCCCGCGCAATCCTCCGTCAGCGTGCGCCCAGCCTGAGGGGTGAGAGGTGGGCACGACTACATCCGTTCGGGAGCGGTGACGCCGAGCAACCCGAGCCCGTTGTGGAAGGTGATCCGAGTCGCTGCCACCAGCATGAGGCGGGCCAGGTTGGCCGCGGTCACCGGTTCATCGCCTTGGGGCAACATGCGGCACTCGCGAGTGTCATACCACTTGTTGAAGACCGACGCGGAGGCCTCGAGGTAGCGCGCGATCCGGTGCGGCTCACGCAACTCGGCAGCCGATGCCACGACCCCTGGGAACTCTGCGAGCGCTCGCAACAACTCTCCATCGCGCTCGTGGCTGAGCAGCGAAGGGTCGAAATCGGTGGGGATCGCCATGCCGAGGTCGGCAGCGTTGGCCATCATGCGGCAGGTGCGAGCGTGCGCATATTGCACGTAGAAGACAGGGTTGTCGTTGCTTGCCTTGGCCCACTGGTCCAAGTCGATGTCGATGTTGGTGTCGTTGGTGTACCTCGTCAGTGCGTAGCGAGCCGCGTCCACACCGATCGCATCCACCAAGTCATCCATCGACACGACCGTGCCCGCCCGCTTCGACATCCGCAGCGGGGTGCCATCGCGCAGAAGGTTGACCATCTGGCCGATCAGGATCTCGAGGTTCTCGTGCGGCTTATCTCCAAACGCCTCACACATCGCCATCATCCGGCCGATGTAGCCATGGTGGTCGGCCCCCAACAAGATGAAACACAGATCGAAACCACGCTCGCGCTTGTCGAGGTAGTAGGCCAGGTCGCCTGAAATGTAGGCCGGGGTGCCGTCGGATCGAACGATCACGCGGTCCTTGTCATCGCCGTACTTCTCTGTGGCGAGCCACAGGGCGCCGTCCTTTTCGAAGGTGTTGCCCATGCTGGTCAGCCGCTCGATGGCGCGATCAACCGCGCCCGACTCGTGCAGGGAGTTCTCGTGGAAATAGACGTCGAAGTCGACGCCAAACGCGTTGAGGTCGGCCTTGATTTCGCCAAACATCATCGTGACCCCGGCCTCGCGATAGGCCTCGATCGCCTCATCGGTTGGCAGGTCTTTGGCGTCGGGGTGTTGTGCGGTCACCGCTGCGGCGATGTCGTGGATGTATTGCCCGCCGTACCCATCCTCGGGCACGGCCTCACCCCGCGCACTGGCTAGCAGGCTCTTGGCGAACCGGTCGATCTGGGCGCCGTGGTCGTTGAAGTAGTACTCGCGAGTGACCTCCGCGCCGCTGAACTGCAGCACGCGCGCCAGCGCGTCACCCACCGCCGCCCACCGAGTGCCACCTAGGTGCAACGGACCAGTCGGGTTCGCACTCACGAACTCGACATTGATCTTCATGCCCTTGAGGGTTTCGTTGCTGCCGTACTGCGCCCCAGCCGCGACGATGTCAGCAGCCACCTGCCCCTGCGCCGCACTCGCGACCGTGATGTTCAAGAACCCAGGGCCTGCCACGTCGACCTTCGCAATGCCAGCGTTTTGCTCCAACTGTCCCTTGATCAGCTCAGCCAGCGCCCGCGGGTTGGTGCCTGCCGGCTTCGCCAACTGCATCGCAATGTTGGTGGCATAGTCGCCGTGCTCCTTCACGCGCGGGCGCTCGACGTTGACATTCGGGGTCAAACCATCGGGCAAACTGAGCGCGCCGCTGCCAGTCAGGGCAGCCACCACCTCAGCAATCAGCGCAGCAAGGGCTTCAGGAGTCACCGTCAGAGGGTATCTGCGCGGGACGTCAAGGTTCGACCCAGTTTCGGAGGGTGGATGAGGTCTTGGGCAACGGGCAGCCTCACTTTCCCCCGCCGCTCAGAGCTGTCGGGAGAACTTTCGTACGTTTGCTGATCAATACCGTCGATTTCAGCCAGGAAACCACCACAAATCCGGACACCGACTGCACTATTGATCAGCAAACCTACGAACGCGACCTGGCGAGTCCTGCCAGTCGCGCAAATAGAGGGATTGACCTCGATGCCGAGTCAAGCCTGCGTCCAATCAGCGGCCTCGTGCACGTAACCAAGATCGATTCCGTCATTCGCCTTCACCTCAAATTCATTGGGCGGCACGCCGTCTACCCAGGAGCCCTCGCTGAACCATGCCCAATCGCTCAGGGACCTCCGCTGTCTCGATCGTGATCCACATCTCGCAGAACCCGATTGCGTCAAAGCTCCCGTTAATCTAATGTCATCTGTGACATCTGAAACATCTGAGTCATTTGCTACAACCATAGGTGCACCCATGAACACGCTTGAGATCTCCGGCATCCCCGTCCAACAGTTAGACGAACTAGACGCGTTCGCAGCCACAGTTGGTCCCGAGTTGCGTGATGTCTTGCTAAGCTTGAGCCGTTGCGTGCGCGACGGGGACGAAGCCGTCGTCGTAGACGGTTCGGACACTCTCACGCCTACCCAAGTCGCACAGCGCCTTGGCATGAGCCGCACACATCTCTACAAACTTCTTGATCGCGGGGAGATCATGTTCCATCGTGTCGGTCGTGACCGTCGCATCCGCGTTGAAGACCTGAGGAAGTTCGAGGCGCAGCGCCAGATGGACCGTCGCGAACTTGCCGAGCGTTTTGCTCACCAGCACCAGACCGCGATTGCCGCGACCGACGAGATCGCCGATCTGCTCTAACTCGGGCGGGTCCGGCGTTCTTTGTCGGTGTCTTTGGGCAAGATGGGCGGGTGCACAACCGTCGCGCCCGCCCCACGCTTCGCGTGCTCAGCGGCGACCTTACGTCCGACTGGAGTTCACCGCATCCGCAACGCTCCCTCGCGGAGGGGCGACATGCGGACTTGCATCCGCTGAGCGAATTGCCGCACCCCATCATCGCTAAAGCAGCCGAATGCTTCCCCAACGACGCCTCCAACGACAACTTCGTCGGACCGGTACTCGGGGCCACAAACCTTCGATTGCTTGAGGTCAAGAACTCCCAGTGGCGAGGCGGCGTGTGGGAAGACGACGGAACAGGCGTTTGCTGGCTCGTGGTCGCTGGCCTCGCCAAGGGCGGTCACGAGGACCACGACGACTTCTACAAACGCGTGCAACGGGAGAATGACTCCGGCGGCTTCACCTCCTGGCTCCCCACCGAAGATGACGTCAAACTGCTCAAACGGGAGACGGCCGCTCGCATCCTCACGAATTGGGAGCTCGCCATCCAGTTACTCGCCACTGACGCCTTGCGCTCCGTCCAGAGCGGCGGAACCACAGACTTCACCATTGATCATCCGAACCCGAGCATGGGCCGACTCGCTGAGGTCACGCTCTCAATCACCACTGTCCGAGAGAGCGGTATGGATCGTGACGAAGTCTTTGTCGAAATAACTCCCACACCAAAATTTGTGGCAAGCAACCTGACGTGGCAGATGGTGACTCGCATCCTCATCTCAGTAGATCCACCTGAACAGACCTGGGACCGTTACAAAGACACGTACTCCACAATTGGTGAAATCGGATGTTGGGCTGCACGCGTCACCGCGCTTGAGGAGCACAACAGCCGGGGCACATTGGCAGAATCTGTGCCAGGGTCCACTAGCCACTACAGCCACAAGAAGCACCTAGCCGACAGCACGATAGATGGCACTGCACTTCGCGCTCTGTGTGGCGCATTCTTCGTACCGAGCCGAGACCACGAGGTCTTACCCAGGTGTCCGACCTGCGACCGACGTCTCGCCGAGTTTCCTCAATAGTCGGGACGGGCGGCACCAGGGCTCCACTGGGAGCAGTCGAAATGTTGCGCCTCCGGCAGGATTCGAACCTGCGACACCTGGTACCGGAAACCAGTGCTCTATCCCCTGAGCTACGGAGGCCAGGGTCGATGGACGAGGCTACAGGGTCTGAGCGGACAGTCGAAAACGCCCCCTTTTGGGCTTCGTGTCACATCGTCGTACGACGGATGCCGGATCACCGCGAGACAGGGGTAACCTTGGCTACTGTTCGCGCCCAAAAGACTCCGAACGCACACCCGAGACCACAGAAGAGGCGTAGTCAGTCGTGACTGATTCTTCCCAGGACAAACTCTTGTCTGATTTCGGAGCCAATGAGTGGCTCGTCGAGCAGATGTTTGAGCAGTGGCAGGCTGACCCCGCCAGCGTCGACCCTGCGTGGCAGTCGATCTTTGCGGCCCGATCCGGCAATGGGGTTGCTCAGCCCGCTGCTGCCGCACCCGCGCCAGCCACCGCAGCCACACCCGTCGTTGCCTCGGCGGCACCCGAGCAGCCAGCTGCCGCCGCTGCTCCTGCGCCCGCACCGAGTGCGCCGGCAGCCAAGGTCGTTAAGCCAGCCGAGACCTACCGCTCAGAGGCCGCCAAGACCCAGCCCAAGCCCTCGGCTGTGCCCAAGGAGGCCACCGCTAAGCCGAAGGCCGAGGCCACCGACCAGCCGACCTACACCGTGTTGCGCGGCGCCCCGGCACGCACCGTCACCAACATGGACGTCTCGCTCACGGTGCCCACCGCGACCAGCGTGCGCAGCGTGCCGGTCAAGCTCCTGTGGGACAACCGCATCGTGATCAACAACCACCTCGCCCGCGCCCGCGGCGGCAAGGTGAGCTTCACCCACTTGATCGGTTTCGCCCTGGTCAAGGCGCTGCAGTCGATGCCCGAGATGAACGTCGGGTACGACGTGATCGACGGCAAACCCACCTTGATCACCCCGGCCCACATCAACTTGGGTCTAGCCATCGACCTGCCCAAGCCTGATGGCACCCGGCAACTGCTGGTGCCCAGCATCAAGGCCGCAGAGACGATGGACTTTGCCCATTTCTGGACGGCTTACGAAGAACTCGTACGCAAGGCCCGGGCCGGCAAACTCGAAGTCAGCGACTTCCAGGGCACCACGATCAGCCTGACCAACCCCGGCACCATCGGCACCAACCACTCGGTGCCTCGCCTGATGAAGGGCCAAGGGGCGATCATCGGCGTCGGGTCGATGGAATATCCCCCCGAGTTCCAAGGGGCTTCCGAGGAGACGCTGGCGCGCAATGCGATCTCGCGCATCCTCACGTTGACCTCGACCTACGACCACCGCGTCATCCAAGGTGCCCAAAGTGGTGAGTTCTTGCGCCGCATCCACCAGTTGTTGCTGGGTGAGGAAGGGTTCTACGACGAGATCTTCCGCTCGGTGCGGATCCCCTATGAGCCCATTCGGTGGGCCCAAGACATCTCCACGAGCCACGACGATGAGATCGGCAAGCAGGCTCGGATGGTGGAGTTGATCCACGCCTACCGAGTGCGCGGACACCTGATGGCCGACACCGACCCGCTCGAATACCGCCAGCGCAGCCACCCCGACCTTGAGGTGGAGTCACACGGGTTGACCATGTGGGACCTAGATCGCGAATTCGCCACCGGCTCCTTTGGCGGTGAGCGTCGGTTCATGAAGATGCGCACCATCTTGGGCATCTTGCGCGACTCCTACTGCCGCACCGTGGGCATTGAGTACATGCACATCCAAGACCCCGAGCAACGGCTCTGGCTCCAGGAACGCGTCGAGCGCCCCCACGAAAAGACCCCGCGCGAAGAGCAACTGCGCATCCTCCAAAAGCTCAACCAGGCCGAAGCGTTCGAGACGTTCTTGCAGACCAAGTTCGTCGGCCAAAAGCGCTTTAGCCTCGAGGGCGGCGAGACCACCGTGCCGCTCATCGATGAGATCTGTGAGGCGGCTGCCGAGAGTGGCCTCAACGAGGTCTGCATCGGCATGGCACACCGAGGCCGACTCAACGTGCTGGCCAACATCGTGGGCAAGTCCTACAACCAGATCTTCCGTGAGTTCGAGGGCAACATCGACCCGCGCACCGTGCAGGGCTCTGGCGATGTGAAGTACCACCTCGGAGCCGAAGGCGCCTTCACTGCAGGTTCGGGTGCCACCATCAAGGTCTCGGTTGCGGCAAACCCCAGCCACCTTGAAGCCGTCGACCCCGTGCTCGAAGGCATCGCTCGCGCCAAGCAAGACATGCTCAACAAAGGCGAAGCCTTCCCTGTCTTGCCTCTTCT
>CALMMO010000276.1 GCA_937868455.1 uncultured Marmoricola sp. | reverse complement strand
CGAGTTTGAGCTGATTGGCCAGGCATTTGATGCAGTCGCTGACCCGCTTGTTGAGGACAACCCCGAGGTTGATCTCAGGCAGTCGTCGACTGACTAGTCGCGGGTCAAGCGGCGGTGCGTGACGCGATGTGGGCGAGCGGCTTCGGCGCCTAGTCGTTCAACCTTGTTGTCTTCGTACGACGCAAAGTTGCCCTCAAACCAGAACCACTTGGCTTCGTCGTCTTCGTCGCCTTCCCACGCCAAAATGTGGGTGGCTACGCGGTCGAGGAACCACCGGTCGTGGGACGTCACGACTGCACATCCGGGGAACTCCAACAAGGCGTCTTCGAGCGATGACAGCGTTTCGACATCAAGGTCGTTGGTGGGCTCATCGAGAAGCAACAGGTTGCCGCCCATTTTCAAGGTGAGTGCCAAGTTCAGCCGGTTGCGTTCACCACCAGAGAGCACCCCGGCCTTCTTCTGCTGATCGGGGCCTTTGAATCCGAAGGATGCGACGTAGGCACGCGAAGGCATCTCGAAGTTGGCGACCTTGATGTGGTCGAGCCCATCGGAGACGACCTCCCAGACGTTCTTATTGGGGTCGATGCCGCCGCGGCTTTGGTCGACGTAGGAAATCTTGACGGTCTGACCGATCTTGAGCTCACCTTCGTCGGGCTGCTCTTGACCGGTGATCATCCGGAACAACGTGGTCTTGCCAACGCCGTTGGGTCCGATGACACCGACGATCCCCGCGCGCGGGAGCGAGAACGACAAGTCGTCGATCAAGACGCGCTCCTCGAATCCCTTGGTGAGGTCGTGGGCTTCGAGGACCACATCACCCAGGCGTGGGCCTGCCGGGATGTTGATTTCAGCGGTGTCGATCTTGCGCATCCGCTCTGCCTCGGAGGCCATCTCTTCATAGCGGGCTAGACGCGATTTGCTCTTGGCCTGACGAGCCTTGGGGTTTGAGCGCACCCACTCCAATTCACGCTCAAGCAACTTGGCCCGCTTGGCGTCCTTTTGTCCCTCGATCTTGAGGCGATCTTTCTTGGTCTCCAAATAGGTGGAGTAGTTGCCTTCGTAAGGGTGGGCCTTGCCGCGGTCGAGTTCCAAAATCCACTGCGCGACGTTGTCGAGGAAGTACCTATCGTGGGTCACCGCCAAGACGCATCCTGGGTAGGAAGCCAGGTGGCCTTCGAGCCACTGCACCGACTCGGCGTCGAGGTGGTTGGTGGGCTCGTCGAGCAGCAGCAGATCGGGTTGTTGCAGCAACAGTTTGCACAGGGCCACTCGGCGTCGCTCACCACCGGAGAGGTTGTCCACGACCGCGTCCGGCGGTGGGCACCGCAAGGCGTCCATGGCTTGGTCGAGTCGCGAATCGAGGTCCCATGCCTGGGCGTGGTCAAGGTCAGTCTGAAGGTCACCCATTTCGGCGAGCAACGTGTCGTAATCGGCGTCGGGGTCAGCGAGTTCTTCGGAGATCGCGTTGAACCGGTCGAGCTTCGCCTTGATTGGGCCGACT
>CALMMO010000275.1 GCA_937868455.1 uncultured Marmoricola sp. | reverse complement strand
TAGCCGTAGTTGGAGCAAGACGCGCTCGACCTCACGGTCCTCGGGCGCCAGCACCTCACGCCCCTGCGCTGGGGAGAGTCCCGCGGCAAGCCGCGCAGCATAGGCGGTGGGGAGTTTGCGGTTCCACCAGCGCACTCCGCCCACATGGGAGTGGGCTCCAGGGCCAATCCCCCACCAGTTGGCGCTTCGCCAGTAGTGCAGGTTGTGCCGGCATTCGGCTCCCGGACGCGCCCAGTTGGACACTTCGTACCAACTCAGTCCCGCCTCGTGGAGCACTTGGTCTGCCACGAGGTACTTGTCGGCGTAGTCGTCCTCACTGGGTTGGGCAACCTCACCCCTGCGCACTCTGCGCGCCAACGCGGTGCCTTCCTCGACGATGAGCGAGTAGGCCGAAATGTGGTCGGGCTCCGTTGCCAGAGCCTGCTCTAAGGAGTCTCGCCAGTCGGCCAGCGACTCCCCCGGTGTGCCATAGATCAGATCGAGGCTTATCTGCTCAAAGCCCGCTTCACGGGCCCACAGCACCGCGCGCGGCACGCCCGCAGGATCGTGAGTGCGATCGAGCACCCGCAGCACGTGAGGGTTGGCTGACTGCATGCCGAAACTGATCCGATTGATCCCTCCTTCGCGCAGCACCTGGAGGGATTGGGGGGTCACGCTGTCTGGGTTGGCCTCGGTGGTCACCTCAGTGTGCTCACTTAGCCCCCAGGTCTGGCGGACTCGATCGAGCAAGCCCACGAGGTCGTGGCTAGGCAACAACGTGGGTGTGCCGCCCCCGAAGAAGACCGTGTCAACAGCTGGCGCTTCATGGAGCACCGCACCCGCGAGGGCAATCTCGGCTTTGGCAGCCTCGACGTACTCCACTGGGCGGGTCGAGGTCTCCCCTGGCGCATAGGTGTTGAAGTCGCAATAGCCGCAGCGCACGGCACAAAAGGGCACATGGATATAGACCGCAAACGGCGCTGACCCGACCCCGCCTAAGGCAGAGTCGGGCAGCGAACCGTCATCAGGAGCGGCTTCACCTTCAGGCAAGCCACCCATAACTAGCTGTAAAGCGCGTCGATCTCCGACTTGTAATTGCCCTCAACCACCTTGCGCTTGACCTTCATCGATGGGGTCAGTTCACCGGACTCAACGGTCAGATCGTGATCCAAGATGATGTGCTTCTTGATGGTCTCCCAGCGGTTGAGTCGACCGTTGAGTTCATCGACGTAGCCAGCAACCATCTTGCGGCACTCATCAGAGGCCACAATCTCGGAGTACGACTTGCCCTCCATGCCGTTGCGAGCAGCCCAGTCAGCAATCGCGTCTGGGTCAAGGGTGATCAACGCGACGCAGAAGTTGCGCTCGTTGCCGTGCACCAAGAACTGGCTGGCGTAGGGGCAGACCGCCTTGAACTGCGACTCGATGGCCGAAGGCGCGATGTACTTACCACCAGAGGTCTTGAACAAGTCCTTCTTGCGGTCAGTGATGCGCAGGTGACCCAAGTCGTCGAGTTCACCGATGTCACCGGTGTGGAACCAGCCCTCTTCGTCGATTGCTTCAGCAGTCGCCTCAGGGTTGTTGTGATAGCCAGCCATCACGTGCGGGCCCTTGATCAGAACCTCACCATCGGCAGCAATCTTGACCTCAGAGCCAGGGAAGGCTGGGCCGACCGTGCCGAAGCGGTTCTGGTTGGGGTGGTTCACGAAAGCGCCAGCCGAGGTCTCGGTGAGGCCGTAGCCCTCGAGGATCTGGATGCCGGCCGCGTTGAACCATTCGGCGACTTCGCGGTTGAGCGCGGCTGCACCGGAGATGAAGAAGCGAACTCGGCCACCGAAACGGTCGCGGACCTTGGTGTAGACCAGTTTGTCGAAGAGACCGTGTTGCAACTGGGTCAACATCGGCACTGACTTGCCGGCAGCCTTCAATGCTTCGACCTTGAGCCCGGTGGCGAAGGCCGCGTTGAAGATCTTCTCCTTCGCACCGCCCTCAGCCTCTTGCATGGTCTTGATGCGACCGTGGGCCTTTTCGAAGATGCGAGGGGCCGCACCCATAAAGGTGGGCTTCACGACGGCGAGGTTTTCGATGATCTTCTCGACACGCCCATCAACGGCGGTCGGGAAGCCACAGGCCAACTGTGAACACAGCAGCACCTTGCCGAAGGAGTGCGCCATCGGCAGCCACAAGAACTGCAAGTCGTCCTTGGACAAGATGCCTTGGGCCTGGATGACTGCACCTTCATAGGTCCACGACTGGTGCAGCAACCGCACACCCTTGGGACGCCCAGTGGTGCCCGAGGTGTAGATCAAGGTCGCCAGGTCGGTGGGCTCAATGGATTCGGCGATCGCTTCGAGCTCATCGGGGTTCTCGGCAATGCGAGCTGCACCCAGCGCGGCCAGGTCGTCGAGGCCGATGATCCACTCACCGTCGGTGGTGCCGGTGAAGGTGATCACCTTAGAAACCATCGGAATCTGATCCTTGTGTGATTGCAGCTTGGCAATCTGGGAGTCGTCCTCAGCGAAAACGACCTTGCACTCGGAGTCAGACAAGATGAACGCGGTGTCATCGGCATTGGTCGATGGATAGACCGTCGTGGTGGCACCTCCTGCGCACATCACCGCCAAGTCGGCCAGGATCCACTCGTAGCGTGTCGAGGAGGCAATGCCCACGCGCTCTTCGCGCCCGATGCCGAGCGCCAGCAGGCCTGCGGCGTACTTCTTGATCAGGTCGCCGGCTTGGTTCCAGGTGATCCACTCGAAGTGGTCACCCACCGGGTATCCGAATGCGTCACTGTCTTGAGAATCAGCAACCCGGTCCAAGAACT
>CALMMO010000274.1 GCA_937868455.1 uncultured Marmoricola sp. | reverse complement strand
CGGATGCCTGCGGACCGTCCGGCGGTCGTGGCGATTGTCGGGGTCTCTGACAACAAGCCGGCCATCGTGGTTGCACTCAACGATGCTGCTCGCGAGCGTGGACTCTCAGCTGGCGACCTGGTCAGGGCCGCGTGTGCTGAGGTCGGCGGCAAGGGCGGCGGCAAACCAGACCTAGCTCAAGGCGGTGGCACCGACGCCAGCGGAGTGGATCGGGCACTGGCCGCCGTTGTGGCGGGACTGGGCTAAGCGTGCGGTTGGGAGTGCGGCTAGGTCTCGATCCGGGGGATGCCCGGATCGGGGTTGCTAGTTGCGACCCTGCCGGCATCATCGCCACGCCTGTTGAGACGGTTCAGCAGGGCCAAGAGGCCTTTGGTCGGCTCGTAGCCTTGGTAGGTGAATTCGAACCTATGGAGATTGTGGTGGGCTTGCCGACCTCGCTGAACGGACGCGAAGGTCCGGCGGCAGCTAAAGTGCGCACGTTTGCACATCATCTCTCCAGCTTGGTTGCCCCAGTTGGAGTGCGCCTTGTCGATGAGCGGCTCACCACCGTTAGCGCCCATCAGGCGCTGCGAGCATCGGGCCGCAAAGGCAAGCGCACTCGAGCCGTCGTCGACCAGGCAGCTGCCGTAGTGATCTTGCAACATGCACTTGATAGCGAGCGAGTTTCCGGGAAACCGGGCGGGGAACTCCTCATCGCCTCAGACCAGACAGGAACCAACTCGTGAGCAACATCGGCTTGATTCCCGAAGACCCGCGGCACAATCGTCCGCCTCGCCCCGAGTCGTCCAGCCAGCCTCGCCGCCGGTCCGAAAGCGGTCGGGCGCAGACCAGTCGGCGCGAGGAGACTCCCAAGCGCGGCGGTGGCGCCAAGGTGGCGGCAGTTTTCCTCGCGTTAGCAGTGCTGCTGGGAGGCGGTGCCCTCGCGACGTACAAAATAATTCAATCGCGTGTTGGCCCCGACTTTGCTGGCCCGGGCTCGGGGGAGGTTATGTTCGAGGTCCACCAAGGCGACACGGTGGCCGCGATAGGCCAAGGGCTCAAGGCTGCTGGTGTGGTCAAGAGCGTTGACGCCTTCTTGTTGGTAGCCAAGGCTGATCCGGATTCCAATCTCATCCAGGTTGGCTTCTACCAAATGAAGAAGCAGATGGCGGCCCAGGACGCCTTGGCAGTGTTGCTTGATCCGGACAACTTGATTCAAACGCGCGTCACCGTCACCGAAGGCGCCCGGGTGCGTGATGTCATCGCCACCATTGTGGCTAAGACGGACTTCAAGAAGCGCGAGGTGCGTCAAGCCCTCAAGGACCCATCTTTGGGGCTACCAGCAGATGCTGAGGGCAACCCAGAGGGATACCTCTTCCCAGCGACCTACACCGTTGCCCCTGGGATGAGCGCGCTGGAGTTGGTCAAGCAAATGGTCGAACAGACCAAGCAAGTTGAGACCGAACTGGATATCGAGGCCAAGGCGAAGGAACTCGGACTTACCACCGAGCAGGTGCTGACGGTGGCGAGCATTTTGGAGTACGAAGCTAACCGAAGTGATGACTACCCCAAGGTCGCTCGGGTGCTCTACAACAGACTTGATGAGCCGATGCGATTGCAGTTGGACTCCACCATTTCCTACATCTTCCGCAAGACGAACTCTGGTGATGTCTGGACGACCTCGAAGATGAGGGAAAGCGCTTCGCCGTACAACACCTACACACACGACGGGTTGCCTCCAGGGCCGATCGGATCGCCGGGTCGCGAGACCATCGAGGCTGCTTTGAACCCTGCCAAGGGGCCTTGGTTGTACTTCGTGCCTGATTATGACCACCAGACCACGCTCTACACCGACAGCTATTCCCAGCATCTGAAGAATGTGGAGAAGCTGAAGGTGTACTGCCAGACCCACGATGAGTGCTGATGCCTCGTTGTGCGGTGCTGGGTAGCCCCATCTCGCATTCGCTGTCGCCGATCCTGCACCGGGCCGCCTATGCCGAACTGGGCCTAGCCGATTGGACCTACGACGCGATCGACGTCACTGAGTCGCAGTTGGCAGACTTCCTGGCGAGTTGTGGACCCGAATGGGCTGGCTTGTCGCTCACCATGCCGCTCAAACGTGAAGTGCTCGCGTTGGCGGAGCAGGTGAGTGCTTTGGCGATGCGCGCTCAGGCAGCCAACACGTTGCTGCGCACCGAATCTGGTTGGCATGCCGACAACACCGATGTTCCAGGTGCGGTGAACGCGATCAAGGAGCGTTGGAGCGAGCCCATCCACAGTGCTGTGATCGTGGGGGCCGGAGCTACTGCAGGTTCGTTGGTGCTAGCACTTGAGATGCTGGGATGTGAGTCGGTGCGGGTGCTCTCGCGTTCTGAAGACCGCGCAGCCGCAGCCCTCTCGGTCTCGCCCATTGCCACCTGGGCGCCGCTAGCTGGCCCAGCGCTCGAGGCCGATCTGATCGCCTCCACGATTCCGGCCACAGCCCAGTCGCAGGAGTTGATCCAGAGAACGCAGGGCACCAAGGTGCTCTTTGACGTGATCTACCACCCCTGGCCCCCCCCGTTGGTCCAGCACACCAGCGGCACTGTCGTGAGCGGGTTGGACCTGTTGGTGCACCAGGCGGTGCTGCAGGTCAGCGCGATGACGGGCGTTGGGGCTGCGCACCTGCCACTTGCTGCGATGCGAGCGGCTGGTGAGGCGGCTGTGGATAAGCCACCTTCGCCGAAGGCCCCACTCACTTAGGCTCGGCGCATGCGGCTAGTGGTTGTCGGTGCCTGCGCGGTCATTGCCGCGTTGATGGGCATGTGGGGACCGCACCTGATTGCGCGATTGCCAACGCCGCATTTGCCCGACAACTACGAAGGACCCACTCTCCAGGTGGTCGCATCGATGCCCCGACTGGGGGTAAGGATGGCCGTGTGGGCGAGTGTTCTGGCCGTGATCGCGGCCTGGCGACTGGGCCCGCAAGTCGCCCTGGTGTGGCTAGTCCCGCTGGTGGCGTGGGGTGTTTGGTTAGCCCACATCGACCTTCATGCCCGGCTTCTGCCTCGATCACTCGTCTCTCCGGCCTATCTGGGGGTCGGCGCACTGATGGTGGGAGTGACGCTGGCAAGTGGGGATCCCAGCGCGCTGGTGCGGGCCGCGGGTGGCTGGGCGGTGTACGGCGGAGTCCTCGGCGCCATGTGGCTCATCAACCCTGCGTCCATGGGCTACGGCGACGTGCGGGTCGCAGGGGTGTTGGGGCTGGTTTTGGGCTACCAAGGGTGGCCCGAGGTCGCACTCGGCATCTTCCTTGGCCCGCTGATCATGACCCTGTGGCTGCTGGCAAAGGCGATCAGCACACGCGATCTGAGTTACCTGCGAGCCAGAGTGCCCTATGGTCCGGCACTTCTGGGTGGCGCCTGGCTAGGGCTGGTGTTTGGCGCAGACATCGCCCGTTGGTACCTGGGGGTGGGTGGGTAAGCCACTCGTGGACCTGCACATCAGGCACGGTGTGGACATGGGAGACTGTGCCCCATGCTCCGCTGGCTCACTGCAGGTGAATCTCACGGCCCCGCGTTGGTCGCCGTACTCGAAGGGCTTCCTGCCCATGTGGCGGTGACAACCGACGACATTCAAGGTGCACTAGCCCGGCGTCGACTCGGCTATGGCCGTGGCGCCCGGATGAAGTTTGAGCAAGATGCGGTGCGCGTCATCGGCGGCATTCGACACGGTGAATCCCAAGGCGGACCCATCGCGATCGAGGTTGGCAACACCGAATGGCCCAAGTGGGACAAGGTGATGTCGGCTGATCCGGTGCCGCAAAGCGAACTCGACGCACTGGCTCGCAATGCGCCGCTGACCCGGCCCCGGCCCGGGCACGCTGACTTGGTCGGGATGCAGAAGTACGACTTCGAGGAGGCCCGCCCGATCTTGGAGCGCGCGTCGGCTCGAGAAACCGCTGCGCGAGTGGCATTGGGTGAAGTTGCCGCACAGTTCTTGAACCAAGCCGTTGGTGCCCAGATCGTCTCGCACGTCGTGCAGATCGGTTCCGCAGTTGCCCCCGATGGAGTTATCCCGGTGCCTGAGGATGTCGCGCGGTTGGACGAGAACGAAGTGCGCTGCCTCGATGAGGCAGCCTCGCGAGCGATGGTCGGCGCGATCGACCAGGCACACAAAGACGGCGACACACTCGGTGGTGTTGTGGAAGTGCTGGTTTATGGGCTGCCACCGGGCTTGGGCTCACACGTGCACTGGGATCGTCGGCTCGACTCGCGACTGGCCGGCGCCTTGATGGGGATTCAGGCCATCAAAGGTGTCGAGGTTGGCGACGGGTTCGCGCTAGCTGGCGTGCCGGGGTCGCAGGCCCACGATGAGATTGAGGCCGGTGAGTCGGGCATTCGTCGTACAACAGGTCGCAGCGGAGGCACCGAAGGCGGGATGACCAACGGGGAAGTTCTGCGTGTGCGAGCGGCCATGAAGCCGATCGCGACTGTGCCCCGGGCGTTGCGCACCATCGACGTGGCTACCGGCGAAGCAGCAGTGGCCCACCACCAACGCTCTGACGTGTGTGCGGTGCCGGCGGCTGGAATTGTCGCCGAGGCCATGGTGGCCCTCGTGGTGGCAGATGCCGTGATCGAAAAGTTTGGTGGCGACTCGGTGGGCGAGACCCGACGCAACTACGAGAGCTACCTGGCTTCCTTGAGGTTCTCCTGATGGCTCCACGAGTGGTGTTGATCGGCACGATGGGTGCCGGCAAGACCACCGT
Organism: uncultured Marmoricola sp.; assembly: GCA_937868455.1. Taxonomy (GTDB): domain Bacteria; phylum Actinomycetota; class Actinomycetes; order Propionibacteriales; family Nocardioidaceae; genus Marmoricola. The sequence continues at coordinate 4,876 of CALMMO010000274.1, read as the reverse complement.
TGGACAGTTAGTGGCGACGGCTTTGAACGCCACCTTTCGTGACACCGACCATGACATCGAGGCCGCCGAGGGCCGCCCGGTGTCCGAGATCTTTGTCGACTCCGGCGAGGCCTACTTTCGTGAGGCCGAACGTGCGGCAGTTGCCCAAGCTCTGAGCACCCACGATGGAGTACTGGCCTTGGGTGGGGGAGCAGTGTTGGCTCCCGAAACCCGCGACTTGCTCGCCTCTCACGAGGTGGTGTTCTTGAGGGTGGGTCTGGCCGATGCCGCAGCCCGAGTAGGTCTAGGCGTGTCGCGTCCATTGCTGCTGGGCAACGTGCGAGCCCGCATTAAGCACCTGCTCGACGAACGCACCCCGATTTATGAATCGGTGGCCAAACACATCGTCGAAACCGATGGACGAAGTGCTGATGATGTGGCCGCAGCTGTCATCGAGGCCATCTCGTGAAGCGCCTGCATGTGGGCGGTGCTTCGCCGTACGACGTGGTCGTGGGCCACGGGGTTCTTGATGAGATCCAGGGGCTGGTTGGCGCGGCTCAACGTGTTGCACTCATCCATGCCGACGGGCTTGTGGAGCACACCGAACAGGTGGCCGCACGGCTCACTAGCTACCAAGTGCTGCGCATCGCCCTACCTGAAGGCGAAGCGGCCAAGACTGTCAGCGTCGCCGTGGATGCGTGGGAAGCACTAGGTGCTGCGGGGTTCACCCGCTCTGATGTGGTCGTCTCGGTGGGCGGCGGAGCCACGACCGACATGGCTGGGTTCATCGCCGCGACCTGGCTTCGCGGAGTGCGTGTGGTGCACGTGCCAACCACCCTCCTGGCGATGGTGGACGCTGCTGTTGGCGGCAAAACCGGTATGAACACGGGGGCCGGCAAGAACCTCGTGGGGTCCTTCCATGAGCCTGCCGGAGTGATCTGTGACTTGTCGCTGCTAGCCACGTTGCCCCAGGCGGAACTCGTGGCCGGGATGGGCGAAGTGATCAAGTGTGGGTTCATCGCTGACCCACAGATCTTGGAACTCGTCGAATCAAACCCAGCCGCTGCCACCGATGCCTCGGGTGCGGTGCTTGCTGAACTTGTTGAGCGCGCGATTCGCGTCAAGATCGACGTTGTGGTCGCGGACCTCAAAGAAACCGGGGGAGCCGACGGCCATCCGGGTCGTGAGGTGCTCAACTACGGACACACCCTGGCCCACGCGATCGAGCGGTTCACTGGCTACGCCATTCGTCATGGCGAAGCCGTATCAATTGGCTGCTGTTATGCCGCCGAGTTGGCGCGACTTATTGGGCTGCTCGATGAGGCGACGGCGCGCAGGCACATCGCCACCTTTGCGTCTGTGGGTTTGCCGGTCACCTGGGCTAAGGCACCCTTTGAAGAACTGCTGGACACCATGCGCGTGGACAAGAAATCTCGGGGTAACACCTTGCGGTTCATGGTCCTTCGGGGTCTTGCTGATCCGGTCGTGTTGACGGGACCAAGTGAGCAGATGTTGCGCGCTGCCTACCGCGGAATCGGAGGTCCCTCATGAGTGAGGTCTGGGTGCTCAACGGACCCAACTTGGGTCGTCTGGGCAAGCGGCAGCCAGAGATTTACGGTACGACGACCTATCCAGAACTCGTGGCCTTGTGCGAGCAATGGGGCGAAGCGTTGGGTTTGAGCGTCGTCGTACGCCAAACCAACCATGAGGGCCAACTCCTCGACTGGCTCAACGACGCCGCAGATTCGGCCACACCGGTGGTCCTCAACGCGGCCGCCTGGACTCACTACTCCTACGCACTGTGGGATGCCTGCGCTCAGTTGGAGGCTCCGCTCGTCGAAGTGCACATCTCGGCCCCCTCAAAGCGCCCCGAGGAGTTTCGGCACACCTCAGTGGTGTCTCCTCACGCAGCCACCGTGATCGAGGGGCGAGGCCTCGAGGGTTATCGGCTGGCATTGGAGTACATCACCGGAACCAGGTGAGAGGACGCTGCGTCTGATCACTTAAGGCACCACCTGTGAAAGGACTCCCTCATGTCTAACAACGCCAAGATCGGGCTCGCACTCGCTTCCTTGCTGGTGGGCTACGTGCTCGGTGCGTTGATTAAGTGGCCCATCGGGGGCACGCACAACGACGGCACAGTGCGGGTGAACGCCTCGGGATCAGTGATGGCAACGCCAGATCAAATGGTTGTTGACCTCAGCGTGCGATCCAAGCGAGCCTCCTCGGCCGAGGCCTTGAGTTCAGCAAGCGCGAGCATGACCAAGGTTATTGCGGCACTCGATGCGGCCGCGATTGTGAAGAAGGACATGTCAACGACCCAGATCGCAGTCGAACCCGACATCACCTACGAAGGCAAAGAGGGCCAGAAGGTCTCTGGCTACATTGCGCGGCAATCGCTGCGCGTGACGGTGCGCGACCTGAAGAAGAGTTCGGAACTCCTTTCGAAAGTCAGTGCAGCAGGCGGCAATGACCTGATCATCGAAAACACCTCGCTCAAGGTGAGTTCCAAGAACTCAGCTCTAGCAGAGGCGCGATTGAAGGCGATTAAGGCCGCGCGTGCCAAAGCCGCGACCTACGCAGAGGCGACCGGGCGGTCGCTGGGGCCGGTCTTAAGGATCACCGAATCAAGCGGGTCGAACACGGTCTACTCGGTGCGCTCTGCTGCCGCCGACTCAACGTCGGGGAGCAACGTGCCGGTGGAGCCTGGTGAGGCAAAGATCAAGGTCATCGTCGACGCGACCTGGCGGCTCAATTAGCTGCGATTCGTCGCCTAGTGCGGGGGCCGACTAGACTCGGGCGGTTCCCGCACTCCGACGTACAAAGGCACACTCACGCGCATGGCAACCACCAACGATCTCAAAAACGGCATGGTCCTCAACATCGACGGTCAACTGTGGGCTGTCGTGGAGTTCCAGCACGTCAAGCCAGGCAAGGGCCCGGCCTTTGTGCGCACCAAGCTGAAGAATGTGGAGTCCAACAAGGTCGTCGACAAGACCTTCAACGCGGGCACCAAGGTGGAGACCGCCACTGTTGACCGCCGCACGATGCAGTACCTCTACCACGACGGCACTTCCTACGTCTTCATGGACACCGGCACCTACGACCAGCTTGAGATCGCCGACGAGATCGTTGGCTCAGCCAAGAACTTCCTCTTGGAGAACCAAGAAGCGATCGTGGCCACCAACGAACGCCGCGTTCTGTTCATCGAGCTTCCGGCATCGGTGGAGCTCGAGATCACCTTCACCGAGCCCGGCGTCGCTGGCGACTCTGCGACCGGACGCACCAAGCCGGCCACCCTGGAGACCGGTCACGAGATTCAGGTGCCGTTGTTTATCGGACAGGGCGAGCGGGTCAAGGTCGACACCCGCGACTCGTCCTACCTCGGTCGCGTTAAGTCTTGATGCCCTGATGGCAGCCCGTTCCAAAGCGCGCAAGCGTGCGCTGGATGTGTTGTTCGCTGCCGAGGCGCAGCGCCGCGGATTGGCCGAGACCCTTGAGGAAGAGTTGGCCGGAGATCGTCCCGTCAACGACTACACCTCAGTCTTAGTCACCGGCGTTGCCCAGCACGCTGCAGAGATCGACGAGATCATCACCCGGTTTGCTCAGGGCTGGTCGTTGGATCGCATGCCTGCCGTTGATCGCAACGTGTTGCGGCTAGGGGTCTTTGAAGTCCTCTACGCCGACGACGTGCCAGTCGCAGTGGCTGTGTCTGAGTCAGTCAAACTTGTGCGCGAACTCTCCACCGATGAGTCGCCCGCCTTCGTCAATGGCCTCCTGGCTCACGTCGTACGTGAACGCGAGACCCTGGTTTAACTCCAGATGATCGAGCGGGTCGAAATCACTGACTTGATTCGGTCATTCTCAGCGTCGGGGGCGCCGGTACCAGTAAACGTTGACACAGTGACTCGCAGGCTGCGTGCCTCCGGTCAACATCGCGCTGCAGCCATCGTCGAAGGGATGCCTTCTCGTGACGGCTTGCTTGCTCAGCACGAGCTCGACCGGTTGTTGTTAAGAGTGCATTGTGAGTTGATGCGGCTGGCCGAGGAGCTACAGCTTGGCCGTCGAGTCCTCGAAGTCCTCGCTCCCTGGGTGTCACAGATGCATAGTTCGGGTCCTGAGCCAGTGCGCGTCGTCGACGTGGGATGCGGAGTCGGCTATGTGACCCGATGGTTGGCTAACAATTCCCCGTGGGAAGGCATGGTGCACTTCTACGGAGTCGACCTTGATCCCACGCTGGTGGAGTTCGCGACTCAGCAGGCGACCCGTGAGGGGTCACAAGCGCGTTTTGTCTGCGCTGACGCCTTTGAACCGGGTCGCATTGTGGAAGACCCCCCAAGGACGATCGTGATCTCAACTGGACTGCTGCACCACATGCGTGGCGTGGCCTTGCGGGGCTTCTTCGAGGCCCAGGCGCAGTTACAGGTGGGTGCATTCGCGCACTGGGATCCGCAGCCAGGAGCACTCACCACGCTTGGCGCGTGGATGTTTCATCGCTCTCGCATGCGCGAGGCTGTGTCTCGTCACGACGGAGTGCTATCGGCTCGCCGTGCCCACAGTGCCACGGTTTTGCTTGAGAGCGTTGAGGGGCTTGGGTACGACGTCGCATGCCGCGACCGGGTTTCAATCACCCAAGCGCTTCGCCCCATCACTGGCCGACGTAGCCCATGATCTGCATCGTTGCTTTCGTGGTGGCCTGCGACGCGGCCTTCGCCGGTTATCGAGCTGGTTTGGGCCGCGATGGCCGTTTGCGACGCACCCCATTTGATGCCTCAGACATTCTCGACCAGTGCTGGGGACTGCTGGTTGGGCTGGTGCTGGCGTTACCGCCTGTGGCCTTGATGATCACTCACCCTGATCAGAATTGGTCACACTCAGCTAGCACCGTGGCGGTCTT
>CALMMO010000273.1 GCA_937868455.1 uncultured Marmoricola sp. | reverse complement strand
TCTCGCGCATCGTGGGCGATGTGGAGACGGCAGGGAAACCTGGCAGCTTTGAGGTGCCAACTGACACCGACATTCGTCAACTCAGCGGCTCGTTGAACCGCGGAGGTCGGCCGGGGACCGCGGTGCTGAAGGTGGCCGCTGATCGGGGCAACGACCTTCGCCGCCGTGGCGTGCTCACGCAGCAGGCGGCGGGCTGGGACACCATAAGCATCGAATACTCCGATGAGGACGCCTTTATCGGTGAGGTTCTGAGCAATCTAGATGCCGTTGAAGTTGTCTCACCGGCCAAGCTCAAAGAGGCAGTGGTTGGCCGACTGCGCACTTTGGCAGGTGCCCAATGAGCGGCGCACGCGATCAGATCGCCCGGATGATGGCGTTGGTGCCCTACCTCAACGGTAAGGAGATTCCGCTTGCGGAAGTGGCGGAACTGTTCGGGGTGACTCCCAAGCGCATCGTCGATGACTTAAACGTCCTCTACTGGTGTGGTCTGCCTGGCCTCATGCCAGGAGACATGATCGACATCGACTTTGAGGCACTCAGTGGCGACGGGATTGTGCGGCTCAGCAACGCTGAATACCTCAGCCGTCCACTCCAATTGAACTCCGCTGAAGCCGCGGCACTTGTCGTGGCTTTACGCACGTTGCGTGAGAGCGCTGATGAAGCCACCAGGCCAGTGGTGAACCAGGTGCTCGGCAAACTTGAGCATGCTGCTGGCCCGGCAGCCTCGGTGGGCCACGTCATCGATGTGCCGGTCACCGTGTCCCCAGCCAAGGCCGCCTTAGTAAAGGCCATCAAGGGGCGCAAGCAAGTGCGTTTGGACTACCTCGTGGTCTCTCGTGATGAGGCCACATCCCGCATTGTTGATCCGATCGGACTTGTCGGGCACGACACCTTTGAGTACCTCGATGCGTGGTGCCATCAAGCTCAGGCACGCCGCACATTTCGCCTTGACCGCATCGAATCTGCCACGGTGTTGCAGACCCGCGCGAGCGCCCATGACCTTGCCCCGTTGGATCTCTCCGAGGGGCTCTTTCAGCCCTCACCGCACAGCACAGTGGTCACCTTGAAACTTGCGGCCAGCGCTGCGTGGATTGCGGAGTATTACCCGGTCGAGGACCTCACCGCCCTCGGTGACGGCGACATTCTGGTGCGCCTACGAGCCTCCGATCCACTCTGGCTCATTCGGCTCGTGATGCGCCTGGCGCCGTACGCCCAGGTCGTGGATCCGCCCGAGATTGCCGAACAAGTGCGAAACGCGGCCCAAACTGCCCTGGCCAACTACGTCGACTAGCTGCCAGCGCGTACGATGACGCACGTTCGCTTGGGGCACACCCAAACTTCGTAAAGCTTGTAAAGGACGATCATGGCTCCCGAAATCATTGCTCCCATGGCGTTATTGGGTCTTGGTGCTCAAGAACTATGGATTCTCTTCGGCATCGTCGTCTTGGTGTTCGGTGCCAAGAAGCTCCCCGAGTTGGCACGCGGGTCAGGGCAGGCCCTGCGGATTTTCAAGGCCGAGACCAAGGAACTCAAAGAGGGCGACAAGGTCGCAACAGATGAAGCTCCCGAGGTCGACACCAAGCCTGCTGACCCCGCGTCTTAGTAGGCGGCGCTGTGCGGCGTCTTCGCA
>CALMMO010000272.1 GCA_937868455.1 uncultured Marmoricola sp. | reverse complement strand
ACTTGCTCGGAGGTCGCGGAAACCCAACCTCCGGGGTTGAGATGCACGTCTATGCCCTCGCACTGCTTGAGGCGGGCGAGCACCTAGACGAGGCGAAGGCCTTTGCCACTCGAGCGCTGGCCCACGACCCGTTGAACCCACAATTCAAGGACACGCTGGCAAGGCTCGAAACTTAGTCGCCCCAGCCCATCGGGAAGACTTCAAAGGCAGCAGCGAAGGGCACGCCCATGCGCTGGCCGGCGCCTCGCGAGGTGCCCTGAAGGAATTCCTCGGGGTCCCAGCCTTCCCAACCAAGCCCGTCGATGTAGGCGCGGTGCGCTTCGAGAGAGGCAACGCCAGCGGCGAAGGTTGCGGTGGTGTCGACGCCGTGTTCGGAGTTGGGTGAACTGTTCGCCCACACCTCTCGCACTCCACCCCAGGGCTCGAGGCCGTCGACGAGTTGGTCGTTGAAGATCCACCGGTTCCCGGCATCACGCACACCGTCGAGCACGGCGCGGCCGGTGGCAATGTGGTCAGCTTGGTTGAGGTTGCGGCCGCCAAAAGTGTCTCGGAAATTGCCGGTGATCACGATCTCGGGCCGGTGGCGCCGTACGGCGTGAGCAATGGCGGCCCGAAGTGGCAGTCCGTACTCAAGAACCCCATCAGGGAAGCCAAGAAACTCGACCACGTCGACGCCGACCACTCGGGCTGATTCGACCTGTTCGGCCTCGCGGACCACGCGGCACTCATCAGGGTGAAGCCCGTCGATACCGGCCTCGCCACTGGTGACCATGCAATAAACGATGTGCTTGCCCTGCCCGGTCCATCGGGCGATCGCGGCGGCAGCGCCGAACTCCAGATCGTCGGGGTGGGCGACCACGCAAAGGGCGCGTTCCCAATCTTCATTGAGGGGTGTGAGGGGTTCCATTTGCGCAGGCTACGGGCAAAGGATTCACCGATCTAGGTCGGGTGCGCGTAGTCTTGGTCAGTGAAATCCCCCGAAACCACCCTGTTTGCTGATCTTGGACTCTCTGGTCCCGTGCTTAAGGGTCTTGCCGAAGTGGGGTATGAAGCTCCTTCTCCCATCCAGGCCGAGACCATCCCGCTGCTCCTTGAGGGTCGCCACGTTGTTGGCTTGGCCCAGACTGGCACCGGCAAGACTGCCGCGTTTGCCCTGCCGATCCTCAGCCGCATTGACCTCTCCGCCAAGCGCCCCCAAGCGTTGGTGCTGGCGCCCACTCGTGAACTTGCCTTGCAGGTCAGCGAGGCCTTCGAGCGCTATGCCCACCACATCAAGGGTCTCCATGTTCTCCCGGTCTATGGCGGCCAGGGCTATGGCGTTCAACTCTCCGCGCTTCGTCGTGGCGTCCACATTGTTGTGGGCACGCCCGGGCGCATCATGGACCACCTCGAAAAGGGAACCCTCGATCTTTCCGAGTTGAGGTACTTGGTGCTCGATGAGGCCGACGAGATGCTCAACATGGGCTTCGCCGAAGATGTCGAAACTATCTTGGCGGGCACACCCGATGACAAGCAGGTGGCTCTGTTCTCGGCCACGATGCCGGCCACGATCCGCAAGATTGCGCGCCAGCACGCTCCTGATGCAGCCGAGGTCACCGTCAAGGCGGCGACACGCACCGCGACCAATGTCACGCAGCGTTATTTGTACGTCGCACACAGCAACAAACTCGACGCCCTGACTCGCATCCTTGAGGTCGAGAACTTCGAGGGCATGATCGTGTTCGTGCGCACCAAGCACGCCACCGAAGAGTTGGCTGAGCGCCTGCGCGCCCGCGGTTTCTCCGCCACAGCCATCAACGGCGACATCGCTCAACAGCAGCGCGAGCGCACCGTTGAGCAACTGCGCAAGGGCAAACTCGACATCTTGGTTGCCACTGACGTGGCGGCACGTGGTTTGGACGTTGAGCGAATCAGCCACGTGTTCAACTACGACATCCCCACCGATGTGGAGTCCTACGTCCACCGCATCGGCCGCACCGGTCGCGCAGGACGCTCAGGGGATGCGATCTCTTTCGTCACCCCGCGTGAGAAGGGCCTGTTGCGCGCGATCGAGAAACACACCCGCTCGACCGTTGTTGAGATGCGACTGCCCACCGTTGAGGATGTCAACGCTACCCGCGTGACCCGGTTCACTGAGGCGATCACTGCAGCCCTCAAGGACGAGCAGATCGACATCTTCCGCGAACTCGTCGCCGACTATGAGCGTGAGCACGATGTGCCGGCTCGTGATGTGGCAGCTGCTATCGCAGTGCTTGCCCAAGATGGGCAGCCGCTCTTGATGGAGCCACAACCTGAGCCAGTGGCGGCGCCGGTGCGTCGTGAACGTAACAGCGAATCGACCAATGGTCTGATGCGCTGGCGGATCGCGGTCGGCAAGCGTCACCGTGTCGAGCCTCGCCAGATTGTGGGAGCACTTGCCAACGAAGGCGGGCTGCGTCGAGGTGACTTTGGTCGCATTGAGATCAAACCCGGGTTCTCGTTGGTGGAGTTGCCCCAACTCTCTGCAGAGCAACTTGCCGCACTGTCACATACCCGAATTTCTGGGGTGCTCATCGATATTCGTCCTGACTCTGGGCGCCCTGATTCAGGACGCTTCGATCGTCGTGACTCGGGTCGCCCCCGTGGGGATTCCCGCGCATATCAAGGGCGTTCGAAGAAGCCACGCACTCGCTGACCGAAGACGGTGAGCATTCCCACAGTTCTACAGCCGTGGAAATGTGCATTTTCGGCCTAAGTTGGACTCATGGGTAAGTCAGCGCTGGTCCTCGGGGGCGGTGGCATCACTGGTGTCGCGTGGGAGATGGGTGTCATCAAAGGCCTCTATGAGGCCGGAGTGGACGTCCGCTCCGCCGACACGGTGATCGGCACCTCAGCTGGCTCCGTCGTGGGCACACTCGTGTTGTGCCGCGACTTAGACGAGTTGAACTCAGGCCCTGAGCGCCTTAACGACAAAGAACTAGGCGGCAACTTCTCTCCAGGGGCCTTGCTTCGCGCGGTGCCCCAGATGGTCTCGACAGGTGGGCCGATTGAGCGTCGCAGGCGCATCGGCAAAGTGGCCATGGCCGCTCACGAGCGAAAAGGCCCAGACCGAGTCGAGTTGCTACGCGAGCGACTTGAAGTCACTGATTGGCCTAAGGGGCGCGACCTCAAAGTGACAACGGTGTGTTGTGAGACCGGGGAGTTAGTTGTCTTCGACTCAACATCGGGCGTTGACCTCGTGCGCGCAGTGGCCGCTAGCTGCGCCGTACCCATGGTGTGGCCGCCGGTTGAGATAGATGGGCTGCACTACATCGATGGCGGCGTGCGCTCCCCAACGAACATCGACCTAGCCAAGGGTGCTGAGACCTTGTTGGTGCTCTCACCGCTGCCGGTCTCTACCACTCGCTATCACTCAGTGCGCGAGCAACTGCATCGGGTGAACCCCAAGAAACGCGTGGTGCTCACTCCAGACGCAGATGCACGCAAAGCCATGGGCTATCGCGTGCTTGACCCCTCTCGCTCGCCTCAGGCGATTGCGGCGGGGGAGCGTCAAGGCGCTGAGGCTGCTGCTCGGGTGGCCGCGATGTGGCCTAGCTCCGCTTAAAGGCAGCCCATTCGTCTTGCACATGAGCGATCAAACGGTCGGGATCGGGCACGGCGGCAAAGTCGCTGAGCATCGACATGTAGAAGGTGTTTTCGTAGCTCAGCACGGTGAAGTTGAGCCCCGCCCCATCAGCTAGTGGCCCGATGGGGAACATGTTGATCACAGGCGAGCCTGCGGAAAACACTGGGAAGTCGATATTGGCGACATTTGAGATGGCGACGTTGCCGGCTAGTCGAAGCCGTGCGGTCATCCCGGTCATGACTCCCACGCGCTCCAACAGTGATGCCAAAGGCGGCCCGGTGAACTTGGCAATATCCATGATCACTGGCAGCGCCGCGTGCTTGGCCCGTTCTTTCGCGGCAGCGGTCTCCTTGGCGATGCGCTGAAGGCGCACATGCGGGTCTGGCTCGTCGGTGCCGAGTTCGACAGAGAGTGCCGTGGTCATGTTTCCAGCGCTCTCCTCGGTTCCGGTGCGGATCGAGATGGGGAGCAGGCTGAGCAGTGACTCAGAGGCGAGTGCATCTTCCTCAACGAGGTACCTGCGCAAGCCGCCGCCAATGAGAGCCAGGAGTACGTCGTTGACCTTCGCCTGACCCTTCACTGCCTTCACCTCTTCGAGAGGGATCGCCATGAATCGAATCTGTCGTTGACCAGTCAGGTTCACGTTGAAGGGGCTAGGTGGAGCCATCGCGGCGCCCAGCACCTCGTGCGCCGGGCGATGTCCAGGGCGCCAGGAGTTCGCCAAGTCGGTGGCCAGCCCGACTGCTGCCTTGGCGGTCTTGAAGGGGTCTTTGAGGTGATCGATCCCGGCGTCGACTAGAAGGCGCAGGTCAGAGGGGCGCGGGGCTGGCTTCCATGGCTCAGGATCACTCATGGGAGGATCGGCCTCCAGATCCACTAACTGGGCCAAGACCTCAAACCCAGCCACGCCGTCAACGGCTGCATGGTGCGCCTTGAAGAAGACGGCACTGCGTCCGCCCGCCATGCCTTCGATGAGGTAGAGCTCCCAGAGCGGTCGGCTGTGATCGAGCGGGCGCGAGAGCAACCTGCCGAGCAAGTCGTGGAGTTCGTCTTGGGCCCCTGGTGCAGGCAACGCGACCAGTCTCAGGTGATAGTCGATGTCGAACTGATCGTCTTCAACCCACACTGGATGGTGGGCATCAAAGGGGACTCGGCGTACGACGTGGCGAAACATCGGCGCCAAATGCAACTTGGCTTCCAGCCGTTCGCGTACGGTCTCAAACCGCGCTTGCCCATCGGGGCGCTGGCTGGTGTCGAGCATCATCAGCGAGCAGATCTCAAACGTGCTGTGCTGATTTTCTGTGTAGATGAACGTGGCATCAGCACCGTGCATCCGTTCCATGCAGTCCCCCCAACAATCGCGTTCCCACCAACCGGGAGTCACAGTAGGCGCAAATCTGGGGCTTGGGGCAAAGTCGAGTGCATGAGAGGGGATATTGTTCTGCGATGTCTGCCACAGACGAGGGGCGGTAGCTCAGTCGGTTAGAGCAGAGGACTCATAATCCTTTGGTCGTGGGTTCGAGCCCCACCCGCCCTACCAAATCCGACCTGGGCCTTGACGGTCCAGGTCAGACTTCCGGACGGGCGCGGACGGTCCGCAGCCCTAAGGAGCACGAATGGCACACAGACATCGCCTTGAACCGGGCAACTGGCAGTCCGTCTTCGTACGACTCGAGGAACTCGTTCTTGCCAACTCGGGCGAGGATGAGTTCCAAGAGGTCTTCAAGC
>CALMMO010000271.1 GCA_937868455.1 uncultured Marmoricola sp. | reverse complement strand
CTTGGATATCAAGCCACTCATCGACGCCGACCCCAAGGCATGGGAAGAGTTCCCTGAGGCCGCCCGTGCGACCGCGACCGTGGGCTCCAAGATCGTTGGCATGCCTGCGGTCAACGGCAACCTGGCTGTGGTCTACAACCGCAAACTGCTCAAGGCTGCAGGTCTGAGCGATCCCTCACCAGAGTGGAGTTGGGAAGACTTCCGCGCCTACGCCGCCGCGATCAACAACCCAGCCAAGAAGATCAGTGGTACGGCGTACTCCGTGGCCGGTAACGAAGACACCACTTGGCACCTGTGGCCGCAGTTGTGGCAGAACGGCGGCGAGGTACTCAACGCTGATGGCACCAAGCCGCTGTTCAACTCCGAGGCCGGCGTCAAGGCGCTGGACTACTGGCGAACTCTGGCTCGCGAGGACAAGTCGGTCTACCTTGACCAAAATGGTGAGAAGTACCAAGGCCTGTTCAATGCTGGTTCGGTCGGCATGGTGATCACAGGCCCCTGGGTGCTCTATGACCTCAAGCAGTTGAAACTCGACTATGGCGTGCAGGTGCTTCCAGGCACTGACGGTGACCACCAAACCGTGGGCGGCTTCGACATGTGGACGCTGTTTGACCATAAGGACACCAACAAAGCTGCGGTGGCCTACGACTTCACTAAGTGGCTCACGGCACCTGCTCAAGATGTGCGCTGGAACGTCGCGAACGGCAACTTGCCGCTGCGCTCATCTGCCGTCGACACACCCGAGTTCCAGCAGTACGTCGCTGACTACCCCGGAGCCGACATCTTCATGGCCAACATGGCCAACGCTGTGAAGCCTCGGCCCACCATCCCTGGCTACCAGGCGATGTCACTGGAAGTCGGCAAGGCCATCTCGCAAGCACTCTTGGGGGCCAAGGACTCCAAGTCGGCGTTGGATGCAGCCGCGAAGAACTCCCTCGTCGAACTGGTGCAATAGCCCCATGGCGATCACGTTCCCAAACCACGACCTGAATGCGGCTAAACCCCCATTCGGTCGTGGGGCCGTGAAGGGCGGCGCAGAAGGCCGCCCTTCACTTCGCTCCACGCTGACCGGCTGGGCCTTTTGCGCACCGGCGACCCTATTGATCTTGGGACTCTCGGTCTTTCCGGCTGGTTGGGCCTTCTTCCTGAGCCTGCAAAAGAATGACCTGATCACGCCGGCAACCAATGTCGGTTTCGCTAACTACAAGGTCTTGGCACAAGACCCTGACATGTTTGCCGCCGCCTGGCACACCTTGTTCTACGCACTGATGTATGTGCCCACTTCGGTAATCGGTGGCCTACTGCTCGCGATCGCACTCAACCGGCCGATCAAATTTCAGTGGTTCTATCGAACCTGCATCTTCGTGCCGTTCGTGGCCTCCGCTGCGGCAACCGGCATCTTGGCCAACTTCGTGTTCGATGAGAAGTTCGGTGCCGCCAACAACGTGCTGCGCCTGATGGGCCTGCCTCAGCAAGGGTTCTTGACCGATAAGCACCAAGCGATGATGGTGATCGTCATCATTTCGCTGTGGGGCTCGATCGGGTTCTGCGTGTTGACCTACCTCGCCGCGCTCCAAGACGTCAGTCAAGACATCCTGGATGCCGCCCGAGTCGATGGGGCCAACAAGTGGCAGACCTTTAGGTACGTGACCTTGCCCGAGCTTGGCCCGGTCACCGTCTTCACCGCCGTGTGGCAACTCATCGCCGCCATCCAGCTCTTTGATCTGGTCTTCACCACCACCAAGGGTCAACCGCTCAACTCGACGGTGACGCTGGTGTTCTACCTCTACCGAATGGCCTTCATGGAGTTCAAAGCCGGCTACGCCTCGGCGATTGCCTACGCCATCTTCGCCATCACGATGATCTTGACCCTGTTCATGGTCTGGTACGGCAAGAAGAGCAAGGTGGAGGCATTCTGATGGCCCTCACAGCTCGAAGCACCAAGTCCAAACTGCCGTTCTCGCTCTGGCATTTCTTGCTTGCTCCCACTGCGCTGGTGTTCGTGATCCCGCTGGTGTGGATGATCTTGACGTCCTTCATGCCCGATTCCGACATCAACAGGTTCCCGCCTCGTTTTTGGCCCACCACCTTCAGCTTCGGTGGCTATGCGGGCTTGTGGACCGACTCCGACGTCTTGTTGTGGTTCCGCAACACCTTGATCGTCTCCACCTTGGGCGTCGTGGGCCATCTGGTGCTGTGTTCGTTGGCGGGCTATGGCTATGCCCGGTTGAAGTTCTTTGGGCGCAACATGGGGTTCTTCATGATGGTCGGCACGATCATGGTGCCCACCCAGTTGCTGATGATCCCGACCTTCATCTTGTTCTCCCGCATGGGTGCGATCAACACGATGGCTGCGCCGGTGATCCCCTGGCTCACCAGTGCCTTCGGCGTCTTCATGATGCGGCAGTTCTTCTTGTCGTTGCCACGCGATCTTGAAGATGCTGGTCGCCTCGACGGATGCAACCAGTTCGGGGTCTTTTGGCACATCATCTTGCCGTTGGCCAAACCAGCTCTGGCGACCTTGGCAATCTTCACCTTGCTTGGCACCTGGAACGACCTGATCTGGCCGCTGATCTCGATCAGCGATGAGAAGCTCTACACCTTGCAGCTTGGGTTGGCGAACTTCCAAGGCACCCGTCGTACGCAATGGCAGTTGTTGATGGCGGGCAACGTGGTGGCCACGCTTCCGCTGTTGGTGGCCTTCTTGGCGGCCCAGAAGCAGTTCGTGGCGACGATGACGTTTAGCGGGATGAAGGGCTAGACCAGCAGTTGGTTACGGGTGGGTTGGGCTGAGGCTCCGCCTGCGGCTTGGGTCGAGGCGGCACCGGCACGCACCGCCCACTGCAACGACTCATCCAGACTGCGACCATCCAGGCGCGCGGCGATAAAGCCAGCATCAAAGGTGTCACCGGCACCCGTGGTGTCAACCGGCGTGATCTGAGGCGCGGCGACGGTGATTACCTCATGCTTTGTCACCACGGCCCCTCCCTCACTTCCACGTTTAAGCACCACGGCAGGTCCACGTGCAGCGACCGCGTGGGCCTGCTCTTCCCATGTGGTCTCGCGCTCCCCCAGGCTGGTCGCCCACGATGCCAACTCACCCTCGTTAGGCAGCACCACATCCACGGCTCCCAGGAGGGCTGGCAGGTCAGCCCAGGTGCGCAACGGGTCGTCGTTGGTGTCGAGCGAGGAAGTGCGGAACTGGGCAAGATAGCTCGGCAAGGCCGGTCGCAGAGTGCTGGCGAGGTAGACCGAGGCTGCGTGCACGTGCTCAAACAAAGCAGGGTCAGGCAAGTGCGTCGGCCGCAGCGCATCAATGGCACCCAGGTACGTCAAGATCGCGCGATCGCTGTCACTGAGGATCACCGAGATGCCTGTCGACTCCGGCACGGTCACCAGA
Source organism: uncultured Marmoricola sp. (assembly GCA_937868455.1). Taxonomy (GTDB): domain Bacteria; phylum Actinomycetota; class Actinomycetes; order Propionibacteriales; family Nocardioidaceae; genus Marmoricola. Next base: position 9,055 of record CALMMO010000271.1, on the reverse strand, counting down.
TAGCGACAATCGACGCCGGCATCGGCGAGGTATGAGCGCACGAAATCGCCGTACGCATCGGCGCCCACTGCGGCACACAACGCCACCGGCACCCCCAATCGAGCTAGACCATGGGCAACCAGGGCCCCTGAGCCACCCAAGGTCAAGTCGGCCGCAGTGAGCAACTGCTCGGTCTGACCGAACCGGGGCCGCACATCTCCGCGCAGAACCAGATCGGGATTAGCTTCACCCACCACAAGCACGCTCACGCTGGCCATTGTCCAGGCTGGCCGAGAGACGCGTCACCCAACACGCAAGACGCAGCGCGTGAGTGAGCCTCGCGTGGGGTAGACAGTGCGGGTGCCGAGATCGAAAGTGTTTGCCCTGACCGGGAGCGTGGTCGTTGGCGCCCTGGTCACGCTGCAGACCGCGATCAACGGCGAGTTGGCCCATCGATTGGGCTCCGGAGCGCGCGCAGGTGTGCTGGCCGCGGTGATTAGCTTCGGCACCGGTCTGGTCGTGCTCACCATCGCGTTGCTGGTGCTGCCTAGCTGGCGGGCTCAACTGCGCCGCCTGCACCGCACGAGCACGTTGGCACGCTGGAAACTCCTGGGCGGCACTGCTGGCGCACTGCTGGTGGCATCGCAAGGCATCACGGTTTCCACCATTGGAGTCTCACTCTTCGTGGTTGCCATCGTCGCCGGATCGACGGCTTCAGCGCTGTGGGTAGACCACATCGGGCTCGGCCCCGCTGGGCGATCCCACGTCTCCGCGCTTCGCGTCATCGGAGCGCTCATCACACTCATCGCGGTGATCGTCTCGACCGGTGTCCTGACCGGTTCGATCCCATCTCACCTGGTGCTGTGGCTGGCCCTGCTCCCCTTGCTGGCGGGTGCGGCCACCTCAGTGCAGCAAGCCATCAACGGCCAAGTCGCGATTCACAGCAGCGCTGGGGTGGCCACCTGGAACAACTTCCTGGTCGGGTGGATCGCCTTGGTGATCGCCTTTGCGATGTCCCACGTGTTGCCAGGCGCGGTGCGCGGTTTGCCGAGCGCGCCGTGGCTCTATCTAGGCGGGCTGATCGGGGTGGCCTTCATTGCGACTGCGTCGATCGCCGTACGCGTGATTGGGGTGCTCACATTTGGCCTAGCCAGCGTGTGCGGGCAGGTCAGCACAGCATTGGTGGTCGATCTGATCGTGGCGCCCGATCAGGTCATGACCTCGACGTACGTCGCCGCAGCCTTGACCTTGATCGGGGTCGCCGTCGTGGCTAGTGCCCGTCGCTCGTCTTAGACGACGATGTTGACCAACTTGGGTTCGCGCACGATGACCTTGCGGATCTGCTGACCCTCCAAGGCCTTCTGCACTGCCTCGTCGGCCATCGCGGCTGCCTCAAGATCGGCGGCACTGATGTCGGGTGAGACGTCGAGCCTTGCGCGCACCTTGCCCTGGATCTGCACCACAGCCACCACCGAGTCTTGCACCAGCAGGGCCGGGTCGACCTCGGGCCACGTCGAGCGCGCCACGGTCGGCTGGTGGCCCAACCGCGACCACATCTCCTCCGCGGTGTACGGCGCAACCATGCTGAGCAGTTGAGCAACCACTTCGACGGCTTCGCGCACCGCCGGGTCGGCGCCACCGCAGCCAGAGTCGATCGCCTTGCGAGTGGCGTTCACCAGTTCCATCACGCGAGCAACCATCACGTTGAAGCGGTACAGCTCGACCAGTTCAGCGGCGTCGGTGACCGTGCGGGCCGTCGTCTTGCGCAGAGCTAGATCACCGGAGGTGACGTCCACTCCGGGCTCGCTGGTGACGTCATCTGCCAAGCGCAGTGCCCGCTGCAAGAACCTCAAGGAGCCGGCCGGGGAGACCTCTGCCCAGTCGATGTCGTCCTCGGGCGGGCCTGCAAAGACCAGGGTGAGGCGCACGGCGTCGACGCCGAACTCCTCCAACTGGCTGCCCAGGTGCACCCCGTTGCCCAACGACTTCGACATCTTCTTGCCGTGGTTGATCACAAAGCCTTGGTTCAACTGGGCGGCAAAGGGTTCGCGGGTCTCGAGGAGCCCCATGTCTGCGAGCACCTTGGTGAAGAAGCGTGCATAGAGCAGGTGCAACACCGCATGCTCGACGCCACCGACATAGATGTCAGCAGGCATCCAGGCATTGGCCAGAGTCGAGTCAAAGGCAGCGTTGTCGTTGCCCGGTGAGCAGTAGCGCAGGAAGTACCACGACGAGTCGACGAAGGTGTCCATCGTGTCGGAGTCGCGAGTGGCCGCTCCCCCACATTGCGGGCACACGGTGTTGATCCAGTCGGTGGCCGCCGCCAGAGGCGAGACCCCCTTGGGTTTCAGATCCGCTCCGCGCAACTCGGGCAACGTGACCGGCAACTGGTCCTCGGGCACCCCGACTTCGCCACACGACTCACAGTGCACGACCGGGATCGGCACGCCCCAATAGCGCTGACGAGACAGCAGCCAGTCGCGCAGGCGGAAGTTCACGGCGCCCTTGCCAGTGCCGCGTCCTTCGAGGTCGGCGGTGATCGTCCGGATGCCGCTCACCTTGTCGCTGATGCCATCCAAGGGACCACTGTTGACGTAGACCCCATCGCCGGAGGTCGCGACGAAGGTCTCCTCAGGGTTGGGCTCACCGGTGTCGATCACTCGACGCACCGGCAACGACATCGCCTTCGCGAAGTCCAAGTCACGCTGGTCGTGGGCCGGCACGGCCATGATCGCGCCAGTGCCGTAGTCAGCAAGCACATAGTCGCTAGCCCACACCGGGATCTGCTCGCCATTGACCGGGTTAGTCGCTGTCACGCCCAGGTCGACACCGGTCTTGGGTCGCTCAGAAGATAGGCGATCAATGTCAGAGGCTTTGCGAACCTCGTTGACGTAGGTCTCCAGCGCGGCTTGGCGCTCAGGAGCACACAGTTTCGCGGCTAGGGGCGCGTCGGCGGCCACGACCATGAAGGTTGCGCCGTACAACGTGTCGGGGCGGGTGGTGTAGACCGTGACGGTCTCATCGCCGCTCGCGGTGTGCACCGTGAAGTCGACGTGCGCACCCTCGGAACGACCGATCCAGTTGCGTTGAGCCGTCACCACACGGTCGGGCCAGGTCTTGCTCAACACCTCCAGGTCATCGAGCAACTCCTGGGCGTACTCAGTGATCTTGAAGTACCACTGGGTCAACTCGCGCTTGGTCACCTCTGCACCACAACGCTCGCACTTGCCGTCGACAACCTGCTCGTTGGCCAACACCGTCTGGTCGGAAGGGCACCAGTTGACCGGAGAGTTCTTGCGGTAGGCCAACCCGCGCTCACGGAACTTCAAGAACAGCCACTGGGTCCACCGGTAGTACTCCGGGTCGCTGGTGTGCAGTCGACGCGACCAGTCAAAGGAGATGCCGAACTTCTTGAAGCTTTCGTACTGCGTCTCGATGTTGGCGTAGGTGTAAGTCGCGGGGTGCTCGTTGTTCTTGATCGCGGCGTTCTCGGCAGGCAAACCAAAGGAATCCCAGCCCATCGGGTTGAGCACTTCGTAGCCGCGCAGCCAGCGATAGCGCGCGATCACGTCGTGCAACGCGGTGACCTCGGCGTGACCCATGTGCAAGTCGCCACTGGGGTAAGGGAACATCGTGAGCGCGTAGTACTTCTGCTTGTGTCCGCCAAGCACCTTCGCGTCGTCTGCCTTGAAGGGGTCGAGGTCGTTCCAGACCTTCAACCACTTGGCTTCAGTCGCGTGTACGTCGTACTTCTCGTCGCTCATCTTCGTCTCTCATCTCTGGCATCTCCTGGACATAGAAAAGCCCCTCGCACAGGAGGGGCAGCCGCACGAAAGTTCCGTGCGGCTATGTAAGCAGGAGGTTGGTTGACACGAGGGTCATGCTACCCGAGGCGGCGCTCGGCGCTGGCACCCGTGGACATCGGCTGCTGGGTGAGTGCGAGCGTGCTTGGATCGGGCTGTGCTCGACGTACTCGCAGGCTTCTCCACGATCACCGTGGTGGTGGCTGTGGGTTATCTCTTGGCGTGGCGCGGAGTGCTCGATGAGGTCGCTCAACACTTGCTCTCGCGAGTGGCCTTCTTTGTCGCCACACCTGCATTGTTGCTGGTGATCTTGGCGCGCACTCCTCTCTCTGGGGTGCTCTCACCCATGCTGGCTGCCTCGGCACTGAGCGTCGTGCCAGGCATCGGATTGTGGTGGCTGATCAGTCGCCGCTGGTCGCTGAGCACCAGTGATCGGGTGCTGGGATCGATGGCCGCGACCTACGTCAACTCCGCGAACCTTGGCATCCCGGTTGCGGCCTATGTGCTGGGCGATGTGAGTTTGATGGCCCCAGTGCTGCTCTTCCAACTGCTCATCTTCACTCCGGTGTGTTTGAGCCTGCTCGACGGGGAGCAGGCCGGGCTGCGCCCACGTCCGTGGACTCTGATCAAAACCGCATTGCGTAACCCGATCACGATCGGCTCGGTGATCGGGTTGGTCATTTCGGTCTCACAGGTGCACGTGCCTGAGCTAGTGCTGCGGCCCATCGAACTCATCGGCAACATCGCGGTGCCAGCCATGCTGCTCTCGTTTGGCGTGTCACTGCGCCTTGGCCCGCGACCTGGCGCCCACGGCTCATCGCCGCTGATCGCGACCTTGGTGGCGCTCAAACTCGTGGCCCAACCACTCGCGGCGGCTGCCATCGGTGTGGCCTTCGGGTTGCACGGGCATCAGTTGTACGCCGTATGCGTGGCCGCGGCTTTGCCCACCGCACAGAACATCTTCACCCTGGCGATGCGCTATCAGCGATCGGTCCCCTTGATCCGCGACGCGATCTTCGTGAGCACCTTTGCCTCGGTGCCCGTGATCTTCGCGATCTCGTGGATCTTTCGTGGGTGAGGCAGATCGGGCTCACCTGCACCGGCTAGGGTCAAGCCCCATGAAGGTTCTTGTCACTGGCGGCGCAGGCTACATCGGATCGACCACCTGCAAGGCACTCGAACAGGCCGGACACACCCCGATCGTGCTCGACTCGTTGTTGACCGGTCCCCGAGCATTCGTGCGGGATCGGATCTTCTACGAAGGCGACATCGCCGATCGTGACCTGCTGGCCAAGATCGTGGCCGAGCACCCCGATCTGGACGCCACCATCCACATGGCAGCTCGCATTTTGGTGCCCGAGAGCGTTGAGCAGCCCTATGAGTACTACCGCGACAACGTGGCCAAAAGTCTCGAACTCTTCGACGAACTGCGCAGCCTTGGCAAGCCCCGGGTGTTGTTCTCCTCAAGCGCCAGCCTCTATGCCCTCAAGCCGGGTTTTGAGGTGCTCGAGAGCGACCCGTTGGCGACCGCGTCGCCGTACGCTCGCACGAAGTTGATGATGGAGATGGTGCTCCAAGACATGGCGGCAGCCACCGACTTGCGAGCCATCATTTTGAGGTACTTCAACCCCATCGGCTCTGACCCCGACCTCGAGTCAGGCATTTACGTGCGCGAGCCCAGCCACATCTTGGGCCAACTCCTGTTGGTGGCGACCGGAGCCAAAGAGGCCTTCACCATCACTGGGGTCGATCACCCCACACGCGATGGCACCGGCATCCGCGACTACATCCACGTGTGGGATGTCGCGCAGGCACACGTGCGTGCCGTGGAGAAGTTCGACGACGTGCTGAGCGCGGTGCAGTCGCCGAGCACCGTGATCAACATCGGCACTGGTGATGGTGTGAGCGTGCGTGAACTCGTCGCCGCCTTTGAGAAGGTTTACGGCGCCAAGATCAACGTCAATGAAGCACCCCCACGTCCCGGTGACGCAGTCGGTGCCTACGCCAACGTCGACAAGGCCCGTGAACTGCTGGGGTGGAGCGCGTCGTTGAGCATCGAAGACGCGATCGAATCGGCATTGGCTTGGATGGCTCGCCGCAAAGAAGTTCTGGGCTACGTCTAGTGCTTGAACTGCGACCCAATTGCGAGTGCTGCGATCGCGATCTGGCCGTCACCGACTCGGCACTGATCTGCAGTTTCGAATGCACGTGGTGCCCCCATTGCGCTCAAGCCTGCCTGGCGCAACGCTGCCCCAATTGCTCAGGCGATCTGCAACCGCGCCCTGTTCGACCCGAGGGTGCCCTGGCCAACAACCCCGCAAGCACAAAGCGCGTCTACCAGCCCGGCCTGCACAAGGAGTGACACATGAGCATTTTGGATTTGTTTCGACTCGACGACAAAGTCGCCATCGTCACCGGCGCATCCTCAGGCCTGGGGGTCGCCTTCGCTCACGCCTTAGCTGAGGCTGGCGCCGACGTGGTGCTGGGCGCGCGACGTACCAACAAACTCGAGTCAGTCGCCGACTCCGTGCGTACGACGGGCCAACGGGTGCACACAGTGCAAACCGATGTGGCTGACCCCGATCAGTGCCAGCGTCTCGTCGATGAGGCGATGGCAACGTTTGGCCGAGTCGACATCTTGATCAACAACGCCGGCATCGGCACGGCTGTGCCAGCCACTCGGGAGACTCCTGAGCAGTTTCGTAGCGTGATCGACGTCAATCTCAATGGCAGTTACTGGATGGCTCAGGCGTGTGGCCGGGTGATGCAGCCTGGCAGCAGCATCATCAACATTTCTTCGGTGTTGGGTCTGACCACGGCCGGGTTGCCTCAGGCGGCCTACTCAGCCAGCAAGGCGGCGATCATCGGCCTGACTCGCGACTTGGCCCAGCAATGGACTGGTCGCAAGGGCATCCGGGTCAACGCGATCGCACCGGGATTCTTCACCTCCGAAATGACTGATCTCTATCCCGAGGGCTATCTGGAGATGGGGATGTTTCGGGTGCCGTGTGGGCGCAAGGGCGACCCGCGCGAGCTCGCGGCAAGTGCGGTGTGGCTGGCCTCTGATGCGGCTGGCTACGTCACCGGCCAAACCATCGCGATCGATGGCGGCATGACGGTCACCTAGGTTGCCCTGAGGGGGTCATCACAAGATACGGTGGCCCTATGACTGAGGAGATGCCGGTGGCTGGTCCAGGCGAAGCTGGACACGCCGAAGACCTAGACGCAATCGCTGAGATCCTGGACGAGTTGGCCGAAGCTGAGGCCGACGAGCAGGAGACAGATGACAAGCCCGCTAAGGCCGACAAGGGCCCAGCCGCGTGGCGTCAGGGCTATCCCTATGACAAGAAGATGTCGCGCGATGAGTACGAACGCACCAAGCGCAAACTTCAGATCGAACTTCTCAAGATGCAGGCCTACATCAAAGACAACGGCATCAAGGTTGCCTTGATCTTTGAAGGTCGCGACGCGGCCGGCAAGGGCGGCTCCATCAAGCGGTTCATGGAGCACCTCAACCCTCGTGGTGCTCGGGTGGTCGCGTTGAGCGTGCCGACCGAGATCGAGAAGTCTCAGTGGTACTTCCAGCGCTACGTGCAGCACCTGCCCTCTGCTGGCGAGATGGTCTTCTTCGACCGCTCTTGGTACAACCGCGCTGGCGTCGAACGAGTGATGGGCTACTGCACTCCTCAGCAGTACCTGGAGTTCATGCGCTCGTGCCCAGAGTTCGAGCGGATGCTGGTCAACTCTGGCACCAAGCTGATCAAGTTGTGGTTCTCGGTTTCCCAAGCTGAGCAGGCCGCCCGGTTCGCCTCTCGCATGCAAGACCCGGTGAAGCAGTGGAAGATCTCCCCCACCGACTTGGCCAGCCGCGACAAGTGGGAGTCCTACACCGCAGCCAAAGAGGCGATGTTCTTCTACACCGACACCGGCGACACGCCTTGGTATGTCATCAAGAGCAACGACAAGAAGCGCGCCCGCATCGAGGCCCTCAAGCACGTGCTCTCCCAGTTTGATTACCCCGGCAAGGATCACGACGTCATCGGCAAGCCCGACAAGAAGATCGTGGGTAAGGCCTCCAAGATTCACGAAGAGGGCGAGACCCACGGCAAGTTGTTCCCCAAACTCTGACCGATAGACCACATGAGCACAGCGGCACCGCTTCGGCCCCTTCGGGGGATGATCACCGGCCTCACTTGCGGTGTCGGTGCCGTTGCTGCGCACTCCTATGCAGGCGCAGGCGCGCCCACTGTCTGGGGCTGGGTGGGCACGCTCAGTGTGTGTCTGGTTGCGGCTCACTTGCTCTCCAAGCGCCGGTTCGACCCAGCCGCATTGCTGGGGATCACCCTGCTTGGTCAAGGTCTGCTGCACACCGCCTTCCACACTGATTCCACCTGGGCGATGGCGCCCATGGTCGCTGGTCACGTGTTGGCCGCACTGCTGACCACGTGGCTGGCTGCTGGCGCAGAGACCGCGCTGTGGCGCCTGGCGACTCGGTTGTGGTGTTCGCTGGTGCCGCCCGCACCTGTTTGCGTCGTACTGCGACGTGCGGTGCACGTCATCGAATGGCATCAAGAGCGAGCACATCACGGGTTCATCGGGCGCGCGAGCAGCGTGCGTGGACCACCGGCACTCATCGTGTGCCCCGCCTGAACTTGCGTGGGCACCTTGTGCCATGAGCCGGTCGGCTCACCCATCTACGTAAGGAATCACCCGATGAAATTCATTGCGCTCATTGCTGCGCTCGCATTGACTGCTGGTTGCTCCCAAACCACCCAGCCCACATCCGCAGAAGAGACCCCGACAAAGGCGGCCATCGAACTCAAGGTGGTCGACCCGTGGGTCAAAGCCACCAAACAAGGCGAGATGACTGCTGCGTTTGCCACCTTGACCAACGAGTCAGACCAAAGCGTCACCATCGAGAAGGCATCGTCAGATATCTCGATGATGGTCGAACTCCATGAGGTCGTCATGAAGGACGGCGAAATGGTGATGACACCGAAGGAAGGCGGCTTTGAAATCAAGGCTGGCCAGAGCATCACCCTTGAGCCCGGCGGACTCCACATCATGTTCATGGGGGTCAACAAGGATCTCAAGCCCGGCGACGACGTGCACGTGACGTTGCACTTTGCGGGGGGTGGATCTCAAGAGATCCATGCCTTGGTGAAGAACTTCACCGGTGCAAACGAGAAATACAACAAGAAGAAGAAGGGGATGTAAGTGTCCTCCATTGGGCGGCGGCACCTCATGGGTGCCGCCCTCGGTGGCGCACTGGC
>CALMMO010000270.1 GCA_937868455.1 uncultured Marmoricola sp. | reverse complement strand
CGATGACGCACCTAAAGATCGAGGCACTCTTCGGTTGCTCGTACGTCGCCCAACCCTTGACCAGCGTGAGGTGCTCACCGAGGGTGAACTCGACCTGAGTGTTGGGCTCGTCGGGGACAACTGGTCCACCAGAGGCAGTCGCAGCACCCCGGATGGATCGGCGGATCCACAGGCTCAACTCAACATCATGGGTTACGCGATGGTGGAGTTTCTGGCACAAGATCCATCGCGTGAACCGCTCGCCGGTGACCAGATGTACTTCGATTTAGACCTCTCCCACGACAACCTCCCTGCGGGTTCACGGGTCGCGATCGGCTCGCAGGCAGTCATTGAGGTGACCGAGAAACCGCACACGGGTTGTGCCAAGTTCATCGAACGGTTTGGCGCCGAGGCGATGAAGTTCGTCAATGGCACGCATGGACGTCCCCGACGGCTACGCGGTTTGTGTGCCCGAGTGGTGGTGGCTGGCGTCGTTCGAGTTGGCGATGAGGTCGTCGTAGTGTCTCGCCCTTAGGTGACCAGACCCACAGCCCAGGCACACCCGCTGCATGGAATCATTGCGGCATGACGGATTCACGAGTTTTCAAGACCATCGGCGTTGTCGGATTGGGCACCATGGGTGCCGGTATCGCTGAAGTGTTCGCCCGCAATGGTTTCAACGTTGTCGGTGCTGAGGTGTCGGCTGACGCCGTGGCGCGAGGTCGCAAGTACCTGGAAAACTCCACAGGTCGCGCAGTTGCTCGAGGGAAGCTAAGCGAAGCAGACCAGGCCGCGTTGCTGGGCCGGATCACGCTCACCGCGGACATGGCTGACCTCAAGGACGCCGATCTCGTGGTCGAGGCGGTCGTGGAGTCGATGGAAATCAAGAAGAGCATCTTCTCCAAACTCGACGAGATCGTGTCTCCGACAGCGGTGTTGGCTACCAACACCTCGTCGCTCAGTGTCACTGAGATCTCCACTGCCAACTCCAAGCCGGGTCGTGTCATTGGCATCCACTTCTTCAACCCTGCGCCTGTGCAGAACCTGGTCGAGATCGTGCGCACCGTCGTCACCGAACCAGGGGTGCTCGCCGATGTTTCTGCCCTCGTGGAGCAGATCGGCAAGTCTCCTGTCGTGGCTGGAGACCGAGCCGGATTCATCGCCAACACATTGCTCTTTGGCTACCTCAACCACGCGGTTGCGATGTTCGAAGGTCACTACGCCACCCGTGAAGACATCGATGCAGCGATGCGGTTCGGCTGCGGCTACCCCATGGGCCCGTTGGCGCTGCTGGATCTGATCGGCCTCGACACGGCGTACGAAATCTTGGACACAATGTACAAGCAAGGTCGTGACCGTCTGCATGCTCCTGCCCCGATCTTGAAGCAGATGGTCACCGCGGGCCTGCTGGGTCGCAAGACCGGTCGCGGCTTCTACACCTATGAGAAGGCTGACTCCCCAGTCGTCGTACCAGACGCCCAGACGCCCTCTGCCGACGCCGCACCAGTGCTCAAGCACACGATTAAGAAGGTCGGCGTCGTTGGCACCGGCACGATGGCCGCAGGCATCGTTGAGGTGTTTGCGAAGGCTGGGTACGACGTGTTGTGCATCGGGCGTTCCCAAGACAAGGCCGACTCAGTCTTGGCGACGATCGCCAAGAACTTCGACCGTCAGATCCAGCGCGGGCGTGCCACAGAGGAAGCGAAAGCTGAGACCTTGGCCAAAGTCAGCGTCTCGACGTCCCAAGATGACTTGCGCGACGTCGACATCGTCGTTGAGGCGATCGCCGAAGACTTGGCCATCAAGACCACGTTGTTTGAGAACCTCGATGAGATCTGCAAGCCCGGTGCGATCTTGGCGACCACGACATCGTCCTTGCCGATCATCGCCTTGGCCAAGGCCACCTCACGCCCCCAGGACGTGGTCGGCATGCACTTCTTCAACCCCGCACCGGTGATGAAACTCGTTGAGGTCGTCAGCACCGTGGCCACCTCCGCTGACGTGGCCCAGACCGTGCGGGCGCTGTGTGGCGAGGTCGGCAAGGTCGCAGTCTCATGTGGTGACCGAGCAGGGTTCATCGTGAACGCGTTGCTGTTCCCCTACCTGAACGACGCCATCAAGATGCTCGAAGCCCACTACGCCACCGCCGATGACATCGACACGGCGATGAAGCAAGGCTGTGCGCTGCCGATGGGTCCTTTTGAGTTGCTCGACGTTGTCGGGAACGACGTGTCGCTGGCAATCCAGCGTGAGTTGTACCTGGAGTTCCGCGAGCCAGGATTCGCCCCCGCCCCTTTGCTGGAGCACCTGGTGACCGCGGGCTACCTGGGTCGCAAGACCGGTCGGGGTTTCCGGGACTACTCGGCTCGCTGAGCCTGTCGAAATCCTAGGTTAAGTTGGGAATTTGGCACTTCACCTAGGAAACTTCCCAGGTGATGTGCCAAACACCTGGGTGCGGTGGTCGATGACTGAGCACGCACTGCACGCGACGACGTACGGCGAGAGCGGCCCATGGGTTGTCTTTTGCCATGGCCTGTTTGGCCAGGGCAAGAACTGGACTCAGATCGCCAGGGCGCTGGCGCCTAGCCATCGAGTGTTGCTGCTCGACATGCCCAACCATGGTCGCTCGCCGTGGACCACTGAGTTCTCCTATGCGGAGGCTGCACGCCTGGTCGCTGCGGCACTCCCGCCCGAACCCGTGGCACTCGTGGGGCACTCGATGGGCGGAAAGATCGCGATGCTGGTCGCCCTCCTCGAGCCGGGGCGGGTCGAACGCCTCTGTGTCGTTGACGTTTCGCCGGTCGCTTACAGCGGCGGCACTGATTTCGCTGCCTACATTGCCGCGATGCAGGAGGTTCCCACGCATCAATTACAGCGACGCGCAGAAGCCGACCAACTGCTGATGCCAGTCGTGAGCGACCCCGTGGTGCGCAGCTTCTTGCTGCAGAACCTGCACCGAGTCGGCGACACCTGGCGGTGGCAACCCAACCTCGAGGTGCTCGGCCGAGACCTTGGTGCACTCACAGGTTGGCCGGAGGACGACGTTGTTGGGAAGGTGTTTACCGGGCCGGTCCTGTGGATCGCTGGCGCGGATTCGGACTACATCAAGCCGGAGTACTTCGCGGCGATGGAGGCGCTTTTCCCCACGGTTCGAAAGGTTCGGATCAAAGGTGCCGGGCACTGGGTGCACTCGGAGCAACCTGTGGTCTTTGAGGGGGTTTTGTTCCGGTTTTTGGGTGCGGATCAGGTGTCAAAGTCACAAGTAAACCTGTGACTTTGACGCTTTGCCCGGGAGATCCTCCCCGCA
>CALMMO010000269.1 GCA_937868455.1 uncultured Marmoricola sp. | reverse complement strand
CGCCCGCGCTTCACCCGGATGTTTGTCGCTTTACCCGGATGATCCTCCCCGCAAAGCGGCAAAGTCACAGGTTTACTTGTGACTTTTCCCCCCGCGCCCACCCCACCATTCCAGCAGCGCAGAGGTGGCGGAGTCGACATCCATAGGCCCGTTATCCAGGCGCAATTCGAGGAGGTACTTATAGGCCTCGCCGACCTCACGACCGGGTGCAATCCCCAAGATCTCCATGATCTGGGTGCCATCGAGGTCGGGGCGCACGGAGGCGAGTTCTTCCTCTTCGCTTAGCCGCGCGATGCGGGCTTCGAGATCGTCGTAGGTGCGGCGTAGACGTTCGGCTTTGCGGTTGTTGCGGGTGGTGCAGTCGGCTCGGGTGAGCACGTGAAGGCGTTCGAGTTGGGGGCCAGCGTCGCGCACATAGCGGCGTACGGCGGAGTCAGTCCATTCCCCTGAGCCATAACCGTGGAATCGCAAGTGCAGTTCGACCAACGAGGACACCGCAGCGATCTCGTCGTTGGAGAACTTCAATGCCTGCATCCGACGCTTGGTGAGTTTGGCGCCAACCACGTCGTGGTGGTGGAAGGTGACAGTGCCGTCGCTGATGAACCGCCGGGTCTTGGGTTTGCCCACGTCGTGCATGAGAGCAGCGAACCGGGAGATGAAATCGGGGCCATCGCCGAGTCGGTCCTCAAGATCGATGGCCTGCTCCAGCACGGTCAGGGTGTGTTCGTAGACGTCTTTGTGGCGGTTGTGTTCGTCGCGCTCAAGGGCCAGCGCGGGAAGTTCGGGCAGCACCCGCTCCGCCAACCCGGTCTTGACGAGCAACTCAAGGCCCAGTCGGGGGTGTGGCGCGCACAGCAGTTTCACGAGTTCGTCGCGCACTCGCTCCGCCGAGATGATTTCGATGCGCGCGGCCATGTCACTCATCGCGTCGACAACCGAGGGGTCCACGGTGAATGCCAACTGCGCGGCAAATCGTGCAGCCCGCATCATCCGCAGCGGGTCATCACCAAAGGAGTCAGCCGGAAGACCTGGCGTGCGCAGCACTTGGTTGGCCAAGTCGACGATGCCACCGAATGGGTCTTCGAATTCACGTCCGGGCAGACGCACCGCCATGGCATTGACGGTGAAGTCTCGGCGCCGCAGATCCTCAACGAGTGAATCGCCGTACGACACTGAAGGTTTGCGTGAGGTTGGGTCATAAGCCTCGGCGCGGTACGTCGTGATTTCCACGACCCAATCGCCGCGACGACATCCGATGGTGCCGAAAGCTCGGCCAACGTCCCAGATGTAGTCAGCCCAACCCTTGAGGAGCTTCTCGGTGACTTCGGGCCGAGCAGAGGTGGTGAAGTCGAGATCGTTTTGCAGTCGGCCGAGCATCGCGTCGCGCACGGGTCCGCCCACGAGAGCGAGTTCATGGCCTGCCTCAGCGAAGATCGCCCCGAGTTCATCGATGACAGGCCCGATCCGATGCAACTCACGCTCCACGCGCTGTTGCACCTCGACCATGCTCAAAGGGGCGGCTGACACGTGGAGAGAGCCTACGGGAGCGATACCCTCGTTCGGTGAGTTCCCCCCTGAGTCGCGCGCGCGCCCTAATGGTCGCGGCTCTCATGGCATCGGGGATCCTCATCCCAGCAACGCCAGCCCTCGCTGACCCAGCCCCGGCTCTGGAGATCGAGTTGGTAGGCCTGAATCCGGCAGTCATGCCAGCCAGTGGCAAGATCACAGTGGCCGGCCGGGTCACCAACCCCACCAAAGACCTGTGGGAAGACATCAACGTCTACGCCACCGTCTCAGCGACGCCGCTGCGCACCCCTCGCGACATCGCAGCGGCATATTCCGCGACGGATGGCGAGGCTGGCCTCCAGGTGGTCACCACGATTTCGGCCACCATCGACTCCCTTGAAGCCGAGGGCTCCGCGCCGTTTAGTTTCCAGGTTCCTCGCGAGCTCTTTGGCAAGGTGAGTGCGCCCGCCAGTTACTGGA
>CALMMO010000268.1 GCA_937868455.1 uncultured Marmoricola sp. | reverse complement strand
GGCGATGACGGGACCGACCATGTTGGCGTTGAAGGCCAGGGGTGCGGGGACGCCGGCCATGATCATTTCTTCATGCCAGATGTGGCGTTGCAGGGGAGTCCAGTCTTGGCCGCCCCACTCGGTGGGCCAGCCAGGCACTGCCAAGCCGGCGGCGTTGAGGATGCGTTGACTTTCGACGTAGGCCTCTTTGCCTGGGAATTCCCCGCTCAACACCAAGTCACGAGTGCTTTGTGGCACCTCGGTAGTGAAGAAGGTGCGCATTCCTTCGCGGAAGTCAGCCTCGTCGGCAGTGAGGTGGAGTCTCATGATCTGACGCTATCGGCTCACCAGTTTCGGGAACACCTCAGGTCCTGCGGTAGTTTCAAATAACCGCTATGAGCACTTTGCACCTGATTACCCCTGACCCCGAGGCCGATGCCCTCCGTCGCAGCAGACTGCGCCGAATGAAGGCCGTGGCACTCGGGCTGTTGCTGCTGGCTGCGGTGGTGTACGTCGCAACCTTGGGCGGCACCGGGTTCTGGGGATACGTCAATGCCGGCGCCGAAGCGTCGATGGTTGGTGCCATGGCCGACTGGTTCGCGGTGACCGCATTGTTTAGGCACCCCCTTGGACTGCCGATCCCGCACACAGCACTGATTCCCAAGCGCAAGGACGATTTGGGCAAGAGCCTGCAGGAGTTCATGGGTGAGAACTTCCTGCAGGAGGCAGTGATCCGTGACCGCCTTGCTGCGGCTGATGTGACTCGTCGGATCGGTGCCTGGCTCAGCGAGGAGGCGAACGCTCAGCGCGTGGTGCGCGAAGCCGCCACCGTTGGTGCGATTGGGCTGCGCAAGATCCGTGACGAAGACGTTGCCGCCGTCGTGAACGAGATCATCGTTCCCAAACTGAAGGAAGAGTCGTTCTCGGCCGTGGTCGGGTCGCTGCTGACCGAAGTGGTGGCAGACAAGGCCCACCATGGGCTCGTTGAACTCGTGCTTGAAGAGGCGCATCGGTGGTTGGTGCACAACCAAGAGAAGTTCAACGACGTACTCCTTGATCGCGCTCCGTGGTGGGCTCCGCCCAAACTCAACGACGCCGTCACCCAGCGACTTCACTTGGAGTCGGTGCGGTGGGTTGCCGACATCAGAGGCGACAAGGAGCACCCCGCGCGGGCAGCGCTCGACACGTTCATGGCCCAGTTGGCCAACGACCTTCTCAACGACCCGGCCACCCAAGAGCGCGCGGAGCGACTCAAGTCGCGGTTGCTGGAGCACCCCCAACTCATCAACACCGGCCTGTCTGTGTGGAACGCCCTGCGCAAGGGCTTCCTCGACGCGCTTGAGGACGTCGATGGCCCGTTGCATCAGCGCGCGGTCGGTGAACTCACCACCTTTGGGCGCAGGCTCGGCGCCGACACCGAACTTCGCGAACGCCTTGACCAGATGGCCTCCGACTTCGCGGTGTGGGCAGTGAGCAGGTACGGCGACGAACTCACCGCCGTCATCACTCACACCGTCCAGCGCTGGGATGGTGTCGAGGCCGCGAGGAAGATCGAACTCCACGTCGG
>CALMMO010000267.1 GCA_937868455.1 uncultured Marmoricola sp. | reverse complement strand
ACCAGAGTGCACTAGCGACAGCTTTCGGGTGTTTCACAATCCACAGGCCCGCGCGGGCCTGTCAGCCAAACTCAAGATCATGAGGCTAACTCGCTGAACCATCAACCACACCAGTCACTGCTTTGCCGGGCAGTTGGTCGCTTTGCGGGGGGAGATCCCCCGGGCAAAGCGCCAAAGTCACAGGTTTACTTGTGACTTTTACACCCCAGAAAAGTCGATCCGATCCAGCACCAAAGGCCGAAGAGTGGGAGCCTGCGACCCGATGTCCCAGCCGCCCTCAAGGGACTCAAGGGCGCGATCAAACCGCTCGGGTTCGTCGGTGTGCAAGGTAAACAGGGGCTGGCCCGCCACAACTGGATCGCCGGGTCGGGCGTGCCACTGCACGCCAGCACCGGCCTGCACTGAGGCTCCAGGGGTGGCTCGGCCGGCGCCGAGGCGCCAGGCAGCCATACCAACGGCCATGGCGTCGAGGCGGGTAAGGATGCCGGAGGTGGGGGCGTTGACCACGTGGGTTTCACGGGCCGTGGGCAACTGGGCAGTGTGATCGCCGCCTTGTGCGGCGATCATGTCCCGCCAGGAATCCATCGCCTTTCCTGAGGCCAGCACTGCAGCGGGGTCAGCCTCGACTCCGGCGCCGTGCAGCATCTCCGCAGCAAGAGCCACCGTGAGTTCGACGACGTCGGCTGGGCCGCCGCCCTCAAGCACATCCACTGACTCCTGGACTTCCAGTGCGTTGCCAGCGGTCAGCCCAAGAGGGGTGTCCATATCGGTGAGCAACGCGACGGTGTTGACGCCGGCCGCGGTGCCGAGGTGAACCATGGTGCGGGCCAATTCGCGCGCCCGATCGAGGTCCTTCATGAAGGCGCCGACACCGACCTTGACGTCGAGCACCAGCGAACCGGTGCCCTCGGCGATCTTCTTGCTCATGATCGATGAGGCAATGAGTGGGATCGCCTCGACGGTGCCGGTGACGTCACGCAAGGCATAGAGCTTCTTGTCTGCAGGGGCGAGTCCCGATCCGGCCGCACAGATCACCGCACCAACGGATTCGAGTTGGGCCAGCATCTCTTCGTTGGAGAGGGCAGCTCGCCAGCCTGGGATTGATTCAAGTTTGTCCAGGGTGCCACCGGTGTGCCCCAGACCCCGCCCCGAAAGTTGGGGTACGGCGACGCCACAAGCAGCAACCAGCGGCGCGAGGGGCAAGGTGATCTTGTCGCCGACCCCACCGGTGGAGTGTTTGTCAGAGGTGGGTCGGGAGAGGCCGGAGAAGTCCATGCGCGAACCCGAGGCGATCATGGCCGCGGTCCACTGTTCGATTTCAGACATGGTCATGCCGTTGAGCAAGATCGCCATGGCGAGCGCCGACATCTGCTGCTCGGCGACCTCTCCTCGGGTGTAGGCATCGATGACCCACTCGATTTGTGACTTCGAGAGCACTCCCCGGTCGCGCTTGGCGATGATCACTTCAACGGCATCGTGCATGTCAGGTCCTTCCGACCATTACCTGGTGATACCCGCGCAACACGAAGGTGCCGCGTGACTTGGGTTCGTCAACAAGCCCCAAGGAACCGAATCGGGCAAAGAGCGCCGAGAGCGATTCGCTCAGTTCCATCCGCGCCAGCGGTGCACCCAGGCAGAAGTGCACACCAACACCAAAGGCGAGGTGCGGGTTGGGGTCGCGAGTCACATCGAACTCCCCCGCCCGGTCAAAGACGAGTGGATCGCGGTTGGCAGATCCGATCATGGCGGCAATCTTTTGTCCCGGCTCGAGCAGCACACCTTCGACCTCGACCGGTTCGGTCGCCGTACGCTCGAAAAGTTGGAGTGCTGAGTCAAAGCGCAACATTTCTTCGACCGTCAGGGCCACGTTGTCAGCCGGGCGAAGTCCGCGCTCCAAGAGAGAGACCAACCCATTGCCGAACACATTGACCGAGGCCTCGTGCCCGGCGTTGAGCAGCAACACCACCGATGCCACAACTTCGTCGTCAGTGAGATCTTCGGCATTGTTTGCCAAGTCTGAGATCAGATCGTCAGCCGGTTCGCTGCGCCGTTGAGCGATCAGCGCGCGCACCAAGTCGGCAAACTCTCCTGCAGCAACCACCGCTTCGTCGACCACCATCGCACTGGGCGAGGGCTCATACATCCGCACGATCGCCTGCGACCAGTCGCGCAGCGACGAGGTGTACGTCGAGGGCACCCCCAGCAACTCAGCGATCACCAACACCGGCAACGGCTCGGCAAACTCGCCGATCACGTCGAAGCGCTCGGGATCGATCTCATCGAGCAGCGTTGCCGCCAACTCCCGCACCCGAGGCCGCAACCGCTCCACGTGACCGCGGTTGAACGCTGCGGCGACAGGTCGACGCAACCTAGTGTGGTTAGGAGGTTCGTTCTCCATCATCTGATTGCGATGAAGCAAGTTGAATGGTTCGAGATAACCCAAAGGCTCCAGGTCGTGCCAGATGCGTCCCAGGGTGCGCGTGCGTTGCACGGTGGAGGCGGCCGCATGCGACATCGCTAGGTACATCTGGCTGGGCTCATGCCAGACCACGCCCCCACGCGAACGCTCTTCCTCGAAGAACGGATAGGGGTTAGCGATGACCTCAGCTGAGTTGAGGTCAAGCGAGGTTGTCGGCACCGAAGGCATCGGGTAGCACCTCATCCATTCGTCGTACGCCACTTGAGGTCATCACCTGCAAGTCGGCTCCACCGTTTTCCCATAACAACTGGCGACAACGCCCACATGGCATCAGCACGTCACGTGATCCGTCGACGCACACAAAGTGGGTGAGTTTGCCGCCACCGCTCAGATGCAGCGCCGAGATCAGGCCACACTCGGCGCACAGCGCCACGCCGTAGGCAGCGTTCTCGACGTTGCATCCCGTGACCACGCGACCGTCATCGACTAGCGCCGCAGCCCCCACCGGATAGTGGGAGTACGGCGCATAGGCGTGACCCATTGCCTCGACCGCAGCCTCGTGGAGCTGATCCCACAGGGGTGAGCCCAAACTCACCCGGCCGATCCCTTGCGATAGATCTGCCCATCGGCCTTGGGCATCCGCAATCGCTGGGAGGCGAAGGCAAGCACAAGCAGGGTCAGAACGTAGGGAGTCATGGAGGTGAACTCACGCGGCACTGAGTCGGTGAGAGCGAACCACAACACAAACAGGGCTGCGAAGGCTCCGATAATGAGGCCGCCTCGCATCTGGCCCTTGCGCACCCGCATGATGGCTAGAGCAGCCAAACCGATAGCCAACAAGAGCAGCAGCGCGTGCACCGTTGAGGGGTCGCGCAGGCGAAGTGAATCGGTGTAACCAAAGAGTCCCGATCCCATCAAGACCCCGACTGGTCGCCAGTTGCCGAAGATCATCGCAGCCAGACCGATGTAGCCTCGCCCACCAGTTTGGTTGACCACGAAGCCTGGCGAGGACACCAACGCCAGGTAGGCGCCACCTAGACCGGCGAAGGCACCAGAGGCGATGACTGCGGCGTACTTGTGCCGAATCACGTTGACGCCCAGGCTCTCCGCGGCTTGGGGGTTCTCTCCACAGGAGCGCAACCGCAGACCGAAAGTGGTGCGCCACAGCACCCACGCTGTCAATGCAACCAGAGCGAAAGCCACGATCGTGATCACTGAGATGCGGGTGGTGAGTGCGGCCACGAGCCCACCTAGGTCACCGAGCAAGAACCAGTGCTTGTCGTTGAGCCATAGTGCGGCATCGGAGATGCCGGGGATGGTGATCACATCAGGGTTTTGCAGACCGGTGAGCTGACGTGGTCCGCCGCGGCCGTACTGAGAGTTCAGGTTCGTAAAGAACGCCTCAGCCAAGAAGGTCGTCAGACCCAGTGCGATGACGTTGAGAGCCACACCGGACACGATGTGGTCAACGCCAAAGGTCACCGTGGCCAGCGCGTGCAGGAGCCCGCCGAGGGCACCGAAGGCGATGCCGAGCAAGATCCCCTGGTAGGGGCCAAGGTGATAGGCACCGAAGGCCGCACCCCAGGTGCCCAGCAACATCTGGCCTTCAAGGCCAATGTTGACCACGCCTGCGCGTTCGGACCACAGGCCGCCGAGGGCGGCCATCAGGATCGGCACCGTCGCAGAGAGTGCGGCCCGAAGGCTTCCCGACGAGGTGATCTCATGTGCTCCGGTCAGGACGCGCACCAAGGAGATGACGCCAACCACGACTGCCACCAGCAAGAGGTAGCGCAGAGCGCGCGAGTTGCTGGTGGTCGTGCTCACGGGTGCAGTGGTCGTGCTCATGCCGAGACCTCCTGGTTCGCCTTAGCGGCAGCTGCAGCAGCGTCAAGGCTGGCGCGCAGAGCTTTCTGTTCTCGTGCAGCCGACCAGCGACGCACGACTTCGTAGGCAATCACGACCGCGAGTACGACGACGCCCTGGGTGATCTGCACGCTTGAGGGGCTAATGCCAGCCAGCAGACCCAGTGGGTTGGCTTGTTCGTTGAGCCAGGCAAACAGGGCCGCACCAAATGCGATGCCCAAGGGTCGGTTGCGACCCAGCAGCGCCACGGCGATGCCAGCGAATCCGAGCCCACGTTGGAAGGGAGGCCCGTAGTAGCCCGCGGAGCCAAACAGAGCCGGCAGCCAGATCAGGCCAGCGATGGCACCGGAGAGGACCATCGAGATCACGACCATCCGCTTCACGTTGACCCCGGAAGCAACTGCAGCAGCTTCGTTCATGCCGGTGGCGCGAAGGTCGAAACCAAACCGGGTGCGGTTGATCAGGTAACTGACCACCACTCCGGCTACTACTGCCAACAGTGCCAGCGTCCACAACGCCCCATCACGAGGTTCGAACGGAGTCCATCCAGCGAACATCGCATCTGAACTCAACGGGGTGGTGCGCCGCCCCTGACCATATTGAGCGCCATAGGTGTTCATCAGGTAGCCGACCATGGTGATGGCAATGGCGTTCAGCATGATCGTGGAGATGACCTCAGATACTCCGCGGGTCACCTTCAAAACACCAGCAATGCCCGCCCAAATGCCACCGACGACCATCGCGACGATGATCGCCACGACAGCATTGAGTTTGCCGGGCACCAGAGCCATGCCAGCTACCAAGGCGGCCGCGTAGGAGGCCAGGGTGTATTGCCCTTCGACTCCAATGTTGAAGAGGTTCATTCGGAAGCCGATGGAGGCCGCAAGCGCAGCCAGGAACAGCAGCGAGGCCTGATTAATGATGTTGACCCAGTTGCGGTTCGACGGTGCCTGGAGAAGCACTCCGAGGAAGTCGCTCACCGACGAGCCAGACAACATGATGATGAGCGAGGTCACCAACAAGGCGACAGCGAGAGCAATGGCCGGCGCGAGCACCGCCTGCCCTAGTTTGCGAACGAGCGCGACTGGGTTCATGCCGCTGAGTCCTTTCCGCCAGTCATGGCTGCACCGAGGTCTTGAGGAGTGGCGGTCTGCGGGTCGAATTCGCCCACCAACTGGCCGCGCAAGATGACTTCGATGCGATCAGAGAGTCCGATGAGTTCATCAAGGTCGGCCGAGATCAACAGCACCGCCAGGCCTTCGCGGCGGGCACGTTTGATGTGGTCCCAGATCGCTGCCTGGGCGCCCACATCAACCCCGCGGGTTGGGTGGGCTGCAATCAACAACACGGGATCACCGCTCATCTCGCGGCCAACGATCAGCTTCTGCTGATTGCCACCTGACAGCGCCCGAGCGTGGGTGAAGATCGTGGGGGTGCGCACGTCGTACTCCCGAACGATCCGCTCGGTGTCTGCCTTAGCACCGACTCGATCGATGAGACCGCCCTTGGATGAGGGAGGCAGGGTCTGGTGGCCCAGGATTCGGTTCTCCCACAGCGGAGCATCGAGCAGCAGGCCGTGGTGATGGCGGTCTTCGGGGATAAACCCAATGCCTGCCTCGCGGCGCTCGCGGGTGCCCCATTGTGCGATGTCTTTACCGCCCAGCGTGATCGTGCCGGTGGCATCGCGCATGCCCATGATGCTCTCGACGAGTTCGGCCTGGCCGTTGCCCTCGACACCAGCGATGCCGAGCACTTCACCCTTGTGAATGCTCAGGTTGATGTTGCTGAGAAGTTCGCGACCGCGAGAGTCGACCAGGGTGATTCCCTGCATGTCCAGCATGACCTGATCGGTCACGGTCGACTCCTCGGTCTGCGGGTTGGGTAACTCTGAACCGACCATAAGTTCGGCCAGTTGCTTCTTCGTCACCGTCTTGGGGTCGGCTTCACCCACGGTGGTGCCCCGACGCATCACGGTGAT
>CALMMO010000266.1 GCA_937868455.1 uncultured Marmoricola sp. | reverse complement strand
GGGCCGACCCCAAGATAAAGCGCTGTCGCTAGATCTGCGGCGGTGTCGACGTCTCGTCGTAAGCGGGCACACTCGCGGGCAATTTCGTGAGCGCCAACGCGCAGGTGGGCCGCTCGCGAGCCGACCCCGAACTGTGGACTGAAGGCGGCCACGTCGTGGGTCGCCAGCAAGGTAGTGCCCGTGTCGTCGGCATCGGGCACGAAACCTTGGCCATGTGCTGGCACTTGAGCTAGCGCCTGATCAAGTTCCTCGGCCGTCAAACAAGGCAGATCGGCGCACATCGCGGCCACATGCGAGCCATGCGGCAACCTCCCGGCTGCTGCGCGCAGGACTTCGTTCAGGTCGCCGTCCCCTTCATCGGGGAGTACGACGGCGCCACCAGTTCGGGCCGCCGCTGACAGGGTCGGATCAGCAGTGACCACAAAAACCTGGCGCACCCGCTTGGCATTCAGAGCCGCTGCTAAGGCGTCTTGGGCAAAGGCCAGTGCTAGCGCGTGCCGATCCGTGCCGACCTCGAGGCGTGACTTGGCCACATCCAATGACTTCACCGGAACGACCAACGTGAACTTCTGCACGCACGCATCCTGCCTGCTTGTGGGCTCCAATGGGCACTAGGGTGATCTCCACTACACAGGAGGAGACTTGGTGCTCAAGAACAGGGACGTGACCGAACCCCGCGGATGGGCGTTCGCCACGGTGGTCGGGGTGGTCAAGCCGGTCTTTCGTGCCTTCACCAAATGTGAATGGATCGACGGGCATAAAGTCCCAGCTAGCGGTGGCTGCGTCGTGGTCGCCAACCACATTTCCCATAGTGATCCACTGGTGTTCGGGCTGTTCCTCTACGACCAGGGTCGACTCGTGCGCTACCTCGCCAAAGACGAGGTCTTCCACACCCCGATTCTCAAAACGCTGGTCAAAGGTGCCGGTCAGATCCCGGTCAAGCGGCTGACTACCGACGCCGCCAGCGCATTCTCGGCAGCCGTGGAAGGCATCGGTCACGGTGAACTCATCGGGATTTACCCCGAAGGCACTCTGACTCGCGACCCGAATCTGTGGCCCATGACTGGTAAGACCGGTGCGGCTCGCATCGCGCTCACGACCGGATGCCCGGTGATCCCGGTAGCTCAATGGGGTCCGCAGGAGTTATTGGCGCCGTACTCCTCGAAGCTGAAGCTGTTTCCGCGCAAGCGCCTCGTGGCTAAGGCCGGAGACCCTGTTGACCTCAGCGACCTCAGTGGGCAGCCGATGACTGCCCAGGTGCTGACGGAGGCAACCAACCGCATCATGGATGCGATCACTGAAATTCTTGTCGACCTGCGAGGCGAGCCAGCGCCTGCGACGCGTTTTGATCCGCGCAAAGCCGGGGTACGCCAAACGGGCAATCCGAAGAAGGCGCCTAAGGGGGGCTCTAAATGAGCAAAGTAGCCGTTTTTGGAGCAGGGTCGTGGGGCACCGCGTTCTCTCTGGTGCTCGCTGATGCAGGCAACGATGTGACGTTGTGGGGTCGCCGCCAAGATGTGTGCGACACGATCAACTCGAGTCGGGAGAACTCTGAGTACCTCCCTGGGATTGAGATTCCGCCGGCAATCACGGCGACCCACGATCACGAGCAGGCGCTCAAGGGCGCCGACTTCATGGTGTTGGCGGTGCCTTCACAGACGTTGAGAGCCAACCTCACCGAGTGGGCACCAGCAGTCGACTCCAAGACAGTGTTCGTGTCGTTGATGAAGGGTGTGGAACTCGGCACCGTCAAGCGGATGAGTGAAGTCATCGCTGAGGTGACCAACGCCGGGCCTGAACGCCTCGCAGTTGTTTCCGGGCCTAACCTGGCAAAGGAAATTGCTCGGCGCGAACCGGCGGCTTCTGTCGTGGCCTGCGCTGACGAAGACGTTGCCCGCGAACTCCAAGCCATTTCGCACACCAGGGCCTTTCGGCCCTACACCACGACCGATGTCGTGGGCTGCGAAATGGGCGGTGCCTATAAGAACGTGGTGGGCCTGTGTGTGGGAATTGCGGTTGGCCTGGGTTTCGGTGACAACACCACCGCCTCACTGATCACCCGAGGACTCGCCGAGACCGCGCGACTTGCTGTGGCACTTGGCGCTGAACCGCTGACACTGATGGGGTTGGCCGGCTTGGGCGACCTCGTGGCGACGTGCTCCTCACCCCTCTCGCGCAACCGCACCTTCGGAGAGAAGCTCGGGCAGGGGCTCAACGTCGAGCAAATTTACGCCTCCACCCGCCAAGTAGC
>CALMMO010000265.1 GCA_937868455.1 uncultured Marmoricola sp. | reverse complement strand
CGGGCAAAGCACTCAGGGGATCTGGCGGGCAATCGGCTACTGCTAGACCAGGTGTGGATGGACGATCGCCACGATGGCCTCGATCCCATCGACAAGTCGCGGGCCAGGGCGGGCAAAGGATGCGTTCGCGTCGACGGCCCAGACCGGCACGCCGAGGTCTGGCATCGCCAGTGCCTGGGCTGCGGCACCATCAAGGTCATAGCCACACGGCGCGGCCACGATGAGATCGGGAGAGGAGGCGCGTACGTCGTCCCAGGTGACTCGGGTCGAGGGCGAGCCAGCCGTTCCTAATGCGGAGACTGCACCTCCGAGCTCGACCATCTCTGGTAGCCAATGCCCAGGTGCGTACGGCGGATCGGTCCACTCCAACAATGCGACGCGAGGCGTGGGGTAGCCCATCGTGGCTCGCCACGCGGCGGCCAATCTCGCCCGGAGCGACGCAACGAGAGCAGCCGCCTCATCGACGCGATCCACGGCTGCACCCAGGGTTGTGATCGACTCCAACACCTGCTGAAGGTTCTGCGGATCAAGGGTGATGACTTCGGCCTCGCAGCCGAGATAGTCAAGCGCCTCCTCGACCACTGACACGTCGACCGCACATACGGCGCATAGGTCTTGGGTGACGATGAGGTCAGGATCCAGCGCACGCAGCGAATCAGCATCGAGGCGGTAGAGATCCTCGCCCCTGCTTCGAGCCACTGAAACCCAGGCGTCGATCTCGGTCGGGGTGAGCCCCTCGGGCATCGAGGAGGTCGAAACAATGGACCGGGTTCGAGCCTCAGCTGGGTAGTCGCATTCGAACGTCACCCCCACGACGTCGTCGCCGGCGCCGATGGCAAAAAGGATCTCGGTTGCTGAGGGCAGCAATGACACGATGCGCACCTGCTGCATGCTAGAGCCCGTGGCCTCAGCATTTCTCACCCTGGGTGCGCCGGTGACGGCGCAGATTGAGGTCAAGCGCTCCAAGTTTCTCGCCACCGTCGCTCCAGTTGCCGACGAGGCATCTGCGCGTGCGTTGGTTGAAGAGGCCCGTCGCGATCATTGGGATGCCCGCCATCACTGCTCGGCCTTCATCCTTGGCCCCGCGAGGCAGATCGAACGCTCTAACGACGATGGGGAGCCTTCGGGCACGGCTGGCGCCCCCATGCTTGAAGTGCTTCGAGGTCACGAACTCAGCGATGTGTGCGCTGTGGTCACACGCTGGTTTGGCGGCACCTTGCTGGGAGCAGGCGGACTGGTTAGGGCGTACGGCGACGCCGTACGCGCAGCCCTCGCTGACGCTCCAGTGGTCCGTCGAGAACTGCTCGGGGTGTATGAGGTGAGGTTGCCTTACACGTTGGCTGCTCGCGTGGAAAATGAGCTTCGAGCGAGGGGACTGGCGGTGTTCGAGGTGATCCACGACGCTGAGGCCACGTTGCGCCTGGGCTTGCGAGATAACGAAGTCGAATCTGCCAGTGGCGTCGTACTCTCAGCATCTGGCGGGTCTGCTTTGTTGAATCGGGTCGGGGAGGACTGGACATGATCACCTGGCTCACCGCGTTCATCGACACGCCTCAGTTTGAGGCGAGTGCGCAGTTTTGGTGCCGCGTGAGTCAATCGAGCACACCCGACCAAAACCCCGGCTACTTGGCTGACAAACTCCGCGCGTAGGCGACGCCCGTGGCGACCCAGTCAGTGAGTTGGTCGCCTGGCTCGAGAACTTTGAGCCACCCGGCCATCCGGCGCCCACCCATGTCGAAAAGGTCGACGTTGGGAGGTTCGAGCAAAGTGCTGGCGAGTTCTGGGGAGACCCGCACCATCATGCCGCCGTTCGCGTTAGCTGCGACCGCCATGTTGCCGTTGATCATGAATCCAAGCCCGCCAAACATCTTCTTCTCACTCACGCCGGATTCGCCAGATAACACCATGCGAATGTCTGCCGCGAGGGCTTCGTCGTACGCCATCTTTGTTACTCCTGAGGAAATTTCACGCCCGTTGCCGAGTGACACCGGTAGCCGTTGGGGTTCTTGGCTAGGTATTGCTGGTGATAGTCCTCGGCATAGAAGTAAGTCGGTGCAGGGGCCACCTCGGTCGTGATGGGATCCCACCCGCGACGGCTGAGTTCGGCCCCGAACTGCTCGGTGAGAGCCCGCGCCACCTCGGCTTGAGCGTCGCTGAACGTATAGATCGCCGAGCGGTACTGCGTGCCGATGTCGTTGCCCTGACGCATGCCCTGCGTGGGGTCGTGCACCTCAAAGAAGATCTTCACCAAGTCGGCAAATGAGACGAGTTGGGGATCGAAAACGACACGGACAGCTTCGGTGTGGCCGGTGCGGCCACTGCACACTTCTTCGTACGTCGGATGCGGGGTGATCCCGCCTGCGTAGCCCACCGAAGTCGACCAGACGCCGCGGGTTTGCCAGAAGATCTCCTCGGCGCCCCAAAAGCAGCCCAGCCCAAAGAGGGCTACCTCAAGCCCATCAGGAACCTCGTCGGTGACCAGTGGCGCATCGAGAAGTAGATGACGATCAGCCAATGTAAACGGCTGTGTGGGTCGTCCGGGCAAGGCCTGCTCTGCGGTGGGTAGCGGGGTCGCGCGGCGTCCAAAGATCATGCGGGCAGCCTACGCGGGGGCCGTGAAAGCGACTGCGAAACATCGGAGCAGGTACTACGACCATCGCCCGATGGCTCGTGGCTATGGGTGGACCTCAAAGTAGGACCTACGAGCCGGAGCACACCCGGCACATCATCGAAGGAGACACCCCATGACACACAAGATCCTGGCGGCGGCCACTGGAGTGGCTGCTTTGGTAGCGCTCAGCGTTCCGGCCGCCCACGCCTCGAAGGACCCGGTCTACCGGGCAAACGGAATGTGCTCGGCAGGCGCTGACTGGAAGATCAAGGCCAAGAACGACGACGGCCTCATCGAGGTTGAGTTCGAGGTCGACAGCAACCGAAACGGCCAGCGCTGGGCCTGGGCGCTGAGCGACAACGGTGTCCTCAAGCGCACCGGCGTGAAATACACCTCCGCACCCAGCGGATCGTTCAGCGTTACGCGCCACATTGCCAACATGCCTGGCAATGACGCCTTGTCGGTGACGGCTCGCAACCGCGCTGGCCAGACCTGCCTCATGTCCTTGACCTTCCCCGGCTGACACACTGACCCCCAAAGGAGCACCATCATGCAACGCATTAAGTACCTCATCGCCGGCCTAGCTATCGCACTTGTGCCTGCCATTGCCGGGATGATCGGCAATGCATCATTTGCCCAACGCATCCCGGTGAGTTCGCCTACCAGCGAGGCCTCAACCTCATCGAGCACGCCGTCAAGTTCTCCCTCAGACGACCCGACCGATGACGCGACAGACGACCACGGCTCTGGCGGTCACGGTGCTGACGACCCGGCTGGGCACGACGCTGGCGACGACCACGGCTCTGGTGGCCATGGTTCCGACGACACGGCTGGGCACGATGTCGGTGACGACCACGGCTCTGGTGGTCACGGTTCTGATGACTCATCAGGCCACGACTCCAGTGATGACAGCGGCTCTGGTGGTCACGGTTCTGATGACTCATCAGGCCACGACTCCAATGACGACAGCGGTTCAGGCGGGCATGGCTCCGACGACTGATCAGTCCACCCCCGGCCCCGGCTCCCAATCCCCCCAGGAGCCGGGGCATCCGTGGCTTGTGGTGAGTGCTCTGGCCAACAGCAAGGCAGATGCGGTTGATCCGCTTAAGCCCAAACAATTGGCAATCCGCCTGCTGTTGGGCACTGTTGTGATCTTGTTGCTCGTGGGTGGTGGCGGAGCCATTGCCGCTGAGCGGCTTGCCTCCCGTGAAGCCGTCAACGACGCGGCTGCCATGACCAACCTGCTCGCGGACACCCTGATTGCCCCGCTCATCAGTGATGAACTGGTCGCGGGAGACGCCAAG
Source organism: uncultured Marmoricola sp. (assembly GCA_937868455.1). Classification (GTDB taxonomy): domain Bacteria; phylum Actinomycetota; class Actinomycetes; order Propionibacteriales; family Nocardioidaceae; genus Marmoricola. The sequence goes on along the minus strand of CALMMO010000265.1, from coordinate 3,168 downwards.
GAACTGGCCAAGTTCGACGAGGTCATCCGGGCTCGAGTGCTCGGCCACGGCGTCGTACGCGTCAAACTGTGGAGTCCCGAGGGTCGCATTGTGTACGCCGACGAACCGGCACTCATCGGGCGCACGTTCCCGCTCACTTCTGACCAGCGCGATGCGTTGAATGCGCCCGCGACTCGCGCCGAAATCTCGGATCTGAGTGAGTCAGAAAACCAGTTTGAGAAGTTTGATCACCTCGTCGAGGTCTATCGCCCGCTGTGGACACCACAGGGCAAGTCGGTGCTCTTTGAGGTTTACACCTCCTATGACCCCGTGGGGAAACGCTCTTCTCAACTGTGGCGCGGGTTTGCTGGGGTCACGTTGACGAGTTTGTTGATGCTGGTCCTGTTGGCCACGCCGCTACTGGCTCACTTGCTCCAGAGGCTGCGCAACGGTGAAGACCAGCGCGCCGAGCTTCTACAGCGTTCGGTGGACGCTTCGGCTGATGAGCGTCGGCGCATCGCGGCTTCGTTGCATGATGGTCCGGTTCAAGAACTCGTGGCGTCATCGTTTGCAGCCTCGGCGGCGGCAGCCAAGGCCGAGGTGAGCGGCGACGAAGCACTGTCAGAGGAGTTGCGCGGTGTCGCGGGCTCAGTGCGCACCAGCATTAGGGCACTCCGGACCTTGCTCGTGGAGATCTATCCACCCAGCCTTGAGGACGCAGGTTTGGCCACTGCGCTGCGAGACCTTGCCCAAAGCCAAGGCCGCGAACGGGTGAAGGTGGAGTTGGACGCTGACCTTGAGGTTGAGACTGGTCTCTCAGCGATTGCGGAGCGCTCGGCCTATCGGGTCGCTCAAGAGGCGGTGCGCAATGCGCTGGCGCACAGTGGAGCCCAACAGATTGAAGTCGAACTCCAAGCCGTTGGGGATCAGGTGGAACTCACCGTCGCCGATGATGGGGTCGGGTTTGATGCCCAGGAGATGTTTGCATGTCCCAATCATGGGCACTTTGGGCTCAGGCTGCTCGCCGATGCGGCAACTGAAGCAGGGGGCGTCTTGTCAGTGCGCACGGCTCCTGGCCAGGGCACAGTCTGGCGCCTTCAAATCGATCGAGAGGAACGCTCATGATCAAGGTGGCGTTGGTTGATGACCATCAGCTGATTCGCACGGGGCTCCGCTCGCTTCTCGACTCTGACCCGGGGCTTCATGTGATCGCTGAGGCCAGCAACGGTGCCGAGGCGTTAGAAGTGTTGGCCTCTGAGCGGGCAGACGTGGTGCTGATGGATCTGTCGATGCCAGTGATGGACGGGGTGGAAGCCACTGCTCGGTTGCGAGAGTCGCAACCCGGTGTGCGGGTGGTGGTGTTGACCTCGTTTTCAGATCGCGCCCGCGTGCAAGAGGCGATCGGTGCCGGCGCGATCGGCTACCTGCTCAAAGACTGCGAACCCTCTGAACTAGTCAACGCTGTGCATGCCGCCGCGGCCGGGCATGTGCCACTAGACCCGAGGGTGGCTGGGGCACTTCTGCCAACAGGTGAGTCGACGAACAAGGGCCTGAGCCCGCGAGAGCTCGACGTACTCAAACTCGTGTCACAAGGTCTTGCCAACAAGCAGATTGCCCGGGCCCTGGGCATCACCGAACGCACCGTGAAGACTCACGTCGGCAACATCTTTCGTGAGATCGGGGTCACCGACCGCACCAGTGCCGCAATGTGGGCGCGCGATCACCTTTCGTGATGTCACCACCCCGGTAGCCTGCCGGGGTGACTAACCAATCGCTGGTGTTGTGCGTCGACTTCGGCTCGACCTTTACCAAGGCCGCCCTCGTCGATGTAAGCACCGGCGACCTCATTGGAGTCGCCAACCACCCCACCACGATCGAGACCGACGTTCTGGAAGGGTTCGAGGCTTGCCGTGCTGCTTTAGGTAGCCCCGATGCGCCAGTCATGGCTTGTTCCTCAGCCGGTGGTGGTTTGCGAATCGCAGTCGTAGGCAACGAGGAACTCGTGACCGCGGAAGCTGGTCGCCGGGTGGCCCTGAGTAGTGGGGGCAAGGTCGTGTGGGTTGGGTACGGCGGGCTCGCGCCCGACCTTGCTGACTTAAAGGCCAGCGAACCCGATGTGATCTTGCTCGTTGGCGGCACTGACGGCGGCAATAGCGAGGTGTTGATCGCTGACGCAACCCGATTGGGGGCGCAGCAGTGGGCAGGCCCCATCGTGGTGGCTGGCGACGTCGAGGCCCAAGGTGAGGTGTCGAGGTTGCTGCAGGAGGCAGGCACGCCGTACGTCATCGCCGACAACGTTGTGCCTCGCATCGGCGTGCTTGCTCCTGAGTCAGCTAGAGCGGCAATTCGGGAGATGTTTCTCAAACACGTGATCGGCGGCAAGCACCTTTCGGCTCATGGTGAATTTGTTGAGATGGTGCGTGGCGCGACCCCAGACGTGGTGCTCACGGGCGTGGAGATGCTGGCGAGTTTGGCTGGCGACGTCGTGGTCATTGACGTCGGTGGCGCCACCACGGACGTGCACTCGGTGATCGAACTCGACCCCGAAACTGGTGCGTTGGGCCGCGAAGTCGTCGCGATCACCCCGGTCACGCGCACGGTTGAAGGCGATCTGGGGATGCGTTGGAGTGCCGCATCAACGGTTGCTGCCGGTATCGAGGCTGGTCTGGTGCCTGAGTCGTTGAGAGCAGCAGGTCAGCGCAGGCATGACGACCCGGCCTACCTACCCGACTCATTGGCTGAGGTTGAGGCTGACGACGCCATCGCTGGCGCGGCGGTGACGGTGGCCGTGCGCCGACACTGTGGTCGGTCGCGGGTGGTGTTTGGCCCCGATGGACGGGTGGTGGAGCGCAGCGGCAAAGACCTGCGTGAGGTGGATGTGCTCGTCGGTTCAGGGGGCGTGCTCCGGCATGCCACTCCCGAGCGTGCAAAACGCATCTTGGGTGGAGCGATCGGCGATTCTGAAGACGGCTGGCAGTACCCCCAGCACCCGCGGCTCGTGGTCGACTCGTCGTACGTATTGGCTGCGGTGGGGTTATTGGCCCCTGACTACCCCGATGTTGCGCGCCGTTTGGCCGCGATGCTCATTGGCGCTGACTCGCTGTGAAATCCCCATCACCTAGCTAGGGTTGGCCCATGAGTGAGCCGCGACGCATTTTCGGCAGACCGCGCCGCGACCAGGCCAAGACC
>CALMMO010000264.1 GCA_937868455.1 uncultured Marmoricola sp. | reverse complement strand
CCTGCGAGTCGACACCCTCGACACCGATCACTCCATCTGGATCCAACTCGGACGGCTGGCTGGCGACAAAGACGGCGAGCATGTCGACGTCGAAGACTTCGCCGTGGTGAGCGACCCGGGCGTCGAGCCCGATGCCGTCATCAACGGCACCGCAGCCGACTTATGTCTGCGGGTGTGGCGACGCGCCGACGGCGCCAACACCCACCTCACCGGTGATCACGCGATCATCGATCACTTCCGGCAGTTGATTCACGCACCGCTGGACTAGCGCTGCGCTGCTCCACATTGGGCGACTGCTGCGGCTACTGCGGCCTCGCGAGCCGCAGCAGTCTCAGCGTCAGTCAGCGTGCGGTCGGCAGCCCTAAATCGCAGCGCGAACGCCAACGACTTCTTGCCCTCGCCCACCTGGGCGCCGGTGTAGACATCAAAAAGTCTCACCGACTCCAAGAGGTCTCCAGCGCCGGCGCGAAGAGCTGACTCGACGGCTTGTGAGGTCACCTCGCTGTCGACGATCAGGGCAACGTCTTCCTTGGCCAGCGGGAAGTTGGAGAAGTGCGGAGCCCGCACCCGCTGCGACTGCGTCATGAGTACGTCGAGATCGATCTCAGCAATCGCGGTTCGCCCCGAGATCCCAAAGCCCTTGGCGACCTTGGGGTGCAGTTCCCCGGCGTGCCCGATGATCTGGTCTCCCACCTTGAACTGAGCGCAACGACCCGGGTGCCAGGGCGCAGTCGAGGCCGCTTCGACCTCGACGTGCACGCCGAGCAAATCGGCTAGATCACGAACCGCCTGCGCCGCGTCACCCCAGGAAGCATCGCGACCTTGCCCCCACCAGCCCGAACCAGACACCTGACCGGTCACGGCGAAACACAAGTGCAAGGGCTGCTCGGGCAACGCCTCGAGCAGTTTCGCGAACTCCTCGGCAGTAGGACGAGCCTCAACGCCGTAGATAGGCGCCGCCTGACCGCGAGGCCGCGCGATGGAAGCCATCTCAAACAAGGCCACGGTGTCTTGTCCGCGACCAAGATTGCGGGCAACCGCGTTCAGCATCCCTGGCAGCAGTGTCGAGGTGAAGTTGGGCTGCTCCGTCGAGAGTGGGTTGGCCAACGCGACCACGTCACGACGTCGATCTTGCTCATCCAACCCGAGTGCTTCGAAGTCTGCGACGCCCACCCATGGGAACGTGAGGACCTCGGTGTAGCCCCAACCAGCCATCGAACGCCCAATCCTGCGCCGCAGCGACTGGGAAGCGGTCAGACCGGCACCTGGAGGCGCCACCGGCAACACGCTGGGCACGTTGTCGTAGCCCACGACGCGCGCGACTTCTTCAACCAAGTCGAATGGGTCACGCATGTCGGGTCGCCACGGCGGCACGGTGGCGGTGGCCGAGGTGCCCTGAACACTGACGGTGCATCCGACTGCTTCGAGGTGAGCCACCGCGAGTTCCGACGCGATGGGCATGCCACTGACCCGTGCAGGCAACGTGGTGTCAAAGTCGCTGG
>CALMMO010000263.1 GCA_937868455.1 uncultured Marmoricola sp. | reverse complement strand
GACTCGATGCCCAGCATGCACACGGGCGTGCCGCCAATGGTGGCGTCCCACACTATCGTGGTGTCGGCATCAACCCAGTGCCGCCAACGCTCCAGTGGTTCGCAGTCGGTGTCGGCGACCGCTCGCATCACCGAACGCATGTCGAAGGGTTGCTTGCGATCGGGGTTGGTGTCCGGACTAAACACCTCCCCGACCGTGGTGAAGTCAGACCCGCGCACCTGCGTGTGGGGTGACTCGCAGATGTCACGGATGGCTGGGTCAGTCGTGGGCCGCTTGCGGGGGAATCGCTCGCCGGGCACGACGTATGCATAGTCATAGTGCTGCAGCAGTGTGGCGACGGCTTCGGAAAATGACGGCGCCCAATATTGGCCTTGGCCGTTGGGTCCCATGATCCGGTCGTAGCCACCGATGCCGGAGTTGTCATCGGCTGAGACCGCGCCGGAGAAGTCCAGCGCCTGCTTGCCGGTGAGCACCATCTGGCTCGCCGGGGTCATGACCAAGATGCCCTTGGTGTGCAAGAGCATGGTGGCTTCGGCGTTCCAATACGGCTGGCCGCCTACGTTGATCCCGGTGACCACGATGTTGATCTCGTGGCCCGCCTGGGTGTGCTCGATGATGCGGCGCAAGGTTAAGGCGATCCAGTCCATGTTCTCGGTGCCCGAGTCCATGGCGATCAAGGCGCCAGAGGACACGGCGTACCACTCCACTGGAATGTTGCGCTCGGCCGCCAACGCCAAGGCGGCGTTGATCCGACGGCACTCAGGCTCGGCCAAGTTGCCTAGGCCCTGAGTTGGGTCGGAAAGAAGTGCGACTCGAGTCATGCCTTCGGGTACGACGTCAGTGATGTTGGTGATCAGCCCGACCACGATGTGGGCGGAGTTCTGCCCGGCTGGGCGATCAACCTCGATCAGGGTTTCGCCATCCTCATCGAGATCGAGTTCAACGAAGGATCCCTTGGGGAAGGTTGAACTCTCACCAGGAGTCAACATGCGCACGATCTCGTAGGGGTAGGGCACCCCAAACCGCTCGGCGGTGAGCACCTTTTGGGCATAGGGAGTCAGTGGTCGCACGGCGTTGGGACCAGGTGCGCCCAAACTGATGCTCAACAGCCCCTTGCCGATGCCATCAAGGAACACCACCTGGGGCTCCAAGTCGCCATCGGGGCGAGGCAACAGGACGTGCAGCACGACCTTGTCCAGGCCAGCACCCTTAGCCAGCGATTCGTACGACACCGCCAGGTTGTGCCAATCATCGGCGGGGATGTCCCACACCGGGCGCACCGCGAGCACCAAACGGTTGGCTGCAGGGCGTTCGCGAGGGGAGTACTTCGACAGGGCCGCTCGCATGGCAGCCAGCGCCTCAAGTCCCATGCGGCCTAGGCCGACATAGGTCCGTTCACCGGTCTCCTCATCAACGACCGCACCCAGGTCGCGCACCTCAGCAAGCGCGAAGAGCCGCCGGTCGCGGGGGTTCTCTTTGGCCACGCCCAAGAACAGATAGACGTCATCGGGAGAGGCGAGGCGTTCGAGGTTGAAGTTGCTCAGGCGCCACAGGTCCAGACGCTTGCCCAGCATCGGGTGCAGGTTGCGATAGAGCAGTTCTTCGGTGAACTCCGAATCTTCGAGTTGTCGATAGGTCAGATGCAGGGTCCGCTCGGGGCCAGGCTCGGGGGAGTGGGCCACCGTGAGATCGAGTCGGTGCAACGGGCGGCCAAAGTTCAACCCGCGCAAGAGATCCATCATCTGCGCTGAGATCTCATCTGGGGTGCCCAAAGTGTCGGGGGTCCAGGTCACCAGGTCCACCACACACAGCCGGTCGGCGGGCTCGTCGGCCAAGTGTGCCGCGATCGCCTCGGCGACGTTAGCCAGGTCCGCCAGTGGGGAGTACGTCGTCACGACGTGCACCCGTTTGCCTTCGTGCTCGTAGTCGGCAAACGTCAGTTGCTGCCCAGATTGATCGAGTCCACGCAACTGGCGGCTGCGATAGAAGCGCCGCAGATAGGCCTCAG
>CALMMO010000262.1 GCA_937868455.1 uncultured Marmoricola sp. | reverse complement strand
GCCATCAGTGCTTGGCGGGGTTGAGCAGTACGACGCGCGCAGCGCAGACCTCGCGCACCTGGTCTTGAGTTGAGTCGGCAATGCCTTGACGCAAACTGGGATCGGTCGCGGAGACAACTGCGTAATAGAACCCAGAAAACACGGCCAAGAACCCAACGACCTTGAGGTGTTGTCTGGTCAGGTCGTAGGTGTGCCCGGCGAACGTCCAGCTAGCGATCGTGTCAGGTGCGTGGGTCAGCCATGACTTAATCACCACTGCGTCGACAACGATGAACCCCAGCAAGAAGAAGAAGCCCAGCACGGCTAAGCCCACCACTGTCGCGACAACCAGTCGAGAGATGGCTGCGACCACGAGCAGGTTGCGCTCGTGTTGCGCGCTCAAGGGCGCCGAGATCGGCCAGTTCTTGATGTGACTCACCTCAGCGTTCGCAAGCGGGGTGTCTGCCAAGGCCTCACGCAAGTCTTCGGGGGTCTCGAAGGCGCTGAGGTTGTCAAGATCGAGGTGTTCGCGGCGCAGCAGAAACAGCAGGCTCATCGCGATGAAGATGAGCAGCGAGAGGGAATATGGCAGTGGTGGCAACTCGCCAAAGGTCTGCCACACCTCAGTGGTGAAGTAGATAAAGGTGATCACACCGAGCAGCAATGGCAGCGTGCGAGCCATCACGGTGGCGGTGTCAGCGACTGTGCCAAACAGTTCACGCAGCATCACGGTTGTGATCGAGATGACCCGCAATCGGATCAGCGACAGCACCAGGACCAAGAGCACGATTTGCACGATGGCGATCGCGGCCATCAGCACCACTCGTTGCACAAGCCCAGCAAGTTTGGCGTTGTCATCTACAAAGGCTGATCCCTGAGGATTGATCGCAAACGTGATGGTTGGCACGGCCACGAAGGCAACCATCTCGACCCAACCAATGCTGACGATCTTGGCAAACGGTGGGCGTCGGCGCACCAGGTTCCCCACCACCCATGTGCCGACCAAAGCGGCTGTGGAGATCAAGATCGCGAGCCACAGTTTGCTGCTCTCTCCTCCGAAGGAGAGTTTCGCCGCGCTCGGGACGATGAGCATCATCATGATGACGAAAAGCGCAATCATCACCGGCACTGCGCGCACGGCTGACTTCACACCAAGCCCGGTGTCACTAAGCAACGTGCCGTATCCGCGGCGCACGAACCAGCGCTCGACCTCGCGAGGGGTGGCACTAACAGTCTGGGTCACAGGGCAAAACTAGCGGCGTTGCTGCCCCTGGTGCGCAAGGATGCGCTCGTGGAGTTGGAGGAACGCTATGTCAGGGCGGCGATTGCTGGCCGTGCGGAGGTTCCTGACTCCACGCTTGACCCGCTTCGCGTTGGGGAGATTTATCAGGGCGCATTGGCTGCGGAGGACCGCCGTACCAAGGGCGCCTTTTACACACCTCCCGCCCTGGTCAACCACCTGCTCGACGAATCGTTGGAGCCCTTGCTGGCGGCGGCACAAACCCCGGCAGACGTGCTCGCGCTGCGTGTGGTCGACCCCTCTTGCGGGGTTGGCTACTTCCTGATCGAAGCGCGACGCCGCTTGAGTC
>CALMMO010000261.1 GCA_937868455.1 uncultured Marmoricola sp. | reverse complement strand
TACACTCTTTCCCTACACGACGCTCTTCCGATGATCGGAAGAGCGGCGTGTAGGGAAAGAGTCATTTCGCGGACCTTCATCATTGGAGGCGCACTCGGTGGCGCGGCTGGGTTCCTCTTTGGCACCGCGTTCGTGTTTTCAAACACCATGGGCTTCCAGCCAGGTGTGAAGGCGTTCGCGGCCGCCGTGCTTGGCGGCATCGGCAACATCCGCGGAGCCATGCTGGGCGGGATGCTGCTCGGTGTCATTGAAGCCACGGTGCCCACGGCTCCCTGGCACGGCGACACGACTTGGATCCCTGGCGGCAACGCCTGGGTTGACGTGGTCGCGTTCGTCATCTTGGTTCTGATCTTGATCTTCCGACCCACCGGCATTCTGGGCGAGCGTTTGGGGCGTGCAGCATGAGCACCACATCAGGCCACATTGTTACGCGCAAAGTCTCGCGTCGCAGCGAGTCAACCGAGCGCAACCTCACGATCCTTAAGCGGCTCTTCGCTTGCCTAGGCATGGGCTTCGTCCTTGCCTTGATGGTCGGCACCCAAGAGGGCACCCAAGACGATTTCGGATACGCGTTCCGTGAGGCCGTGTTTGGCCCTCGCATCTTCGTGTTCCTCGGCATCGGGTTGGCAGTTTTCTTTGCCCTGACGTTCTGGCCACGCCTGGTGCCCTTCATCAAGCGCCCCGGTATGCGTCCGCTTGTTGGAGGTGCGATCACGGTGATCGCAGCCATCGGCCTGTTGAACTGGAGCGACAACCCTCAACTGGCCAGTTCCAAGTTCAACGGATTAGCGCCGGCCGCAGCAAGCACAGGTGCACTTGACCCCCTCACGCGGATGTACTTTGGATCCGTCATTCCCGGGTTGGCTTGGGTCTTGTTGTTGGTCGCCCTCATTGCAGCTTTGGCTGCCATCGTTACGCGGAGCAAGGTACTGGCGTACGCCGCCGCCGCGTTCTCGATCATCAGTGGCATTTGGGGCTTCTTCGCTCATGCGCAGGTGCAGGCTCTCCTGAAGGTGCCCGACCACGCCACGGGGCCGTTCGTTGCCCTGATCGGCTACCTGGTGATCGCGGCTGCCGCCATCACCAGCGCGCGCAGCGAAGGCGAATTGGCCGACACCAAGGCGTTCGTTGACCGAGTCTTCGGCTGGCGCCCGGGCATGCCGCTGGTCGTGATCGGAGCAATCGGAGGCTTGCTATCACTGGGATGGGCCACCTGGTTCTCCCCCACCAATAAAGACGACAACGTGTGGGACCTCTCGGGCCGGTTTGCTGGCGCCGGAATCTCTGGTTTCACTGACGCTTACGTCTCTTGGCTGGTGTACCTAGTGTTCCTGGGCACGCTGGCCCTCGCGTTCCTCGCCTGCTACCGCCAGAACCGGCAGCTTGGCTGGGCAGCTTTGGGTCTTGGCGTGGTCGCAACAGTCGTCAACTTGATCGCCTTGCACGACATGGGCAGCGCTGCCGCCAAGGTCAAGTTTGATGGCGTTGAGGGTGCCTGGGACAACCTCGGCACTGGTGGCTGGTTGATGTGTGGCGTGCTCACACTGTGCGCTGGCGCCGGTTGGATCGTGGCCACTCGCAAGCGCGTTTCAGTTGCTGATGCAGTGTCCTCAGATGAGGTTGGCGCACACCAATTCAATGCACCTTCTGTCTCGAAAGTGCTGTTCTCTCTCATCGTTGCTGGCGCACTGTTCTACCCCCCGACCGCAACCTTGCAGTGGCAAACCGTGCTTGTGACCCAGATCGGCATCTATGTGCTGTTGGCCGTGGGCCTCAACGTGGTGGTCGGTTGGGCAGGTCTGCTCGACCTGGGTTTCATCGCGTTCTACGCGATTGGTTCCTACACCACGGCCTACCTAACCGGTCGGCTCCCCCACCAGCCGCCAAGCTGGTTGCACCTGAGCCCACTCCAGGCCATTCCATTTGCGATCGTGATTTGTCTGATCGCCGGTGTGATGTTGGGTGCGCCCACATTGCGGTTGCGCGGTGACTACCTGGCAATCGTGACCCTGGGATTTGGTGAAATCATCCGGCAAAGCTCCAACAACGCCGAGGCGATCACTAACGGCTCACGGGGCGCCTTCAAGATCCCACCGCCTTCGGTGAACATCGGCCCCATCCAGTTCGCGTGGGGCGGCAACACCTTGGGCTATTGGTACCTCCTGTTGGTGTTGATCGTCATCGTTGTGGTGCTGTTCCACCGCTTGGAAAACTCCCGGTTGGGCCGCGCGTGGGCTGCTATTCGCGAAGACGAAGTCGCCGCCCAGGCAACCGGCATCAACACGATGCGGGCCAAGCTCTTGGCCTTCGCAATCGGTGCCTCGACCTCAGGTGTGGCGGGCGTGTTCTTCGCCAGTCAGGTGGGTTCGTTCACTCCGGAGAACTTCATCTTGAACTACTCCATTCTCGTCGTCGCTTACGTCGTGTTTGGTGGCATGGGCTCATTGCCCGGCGCCATGGCCGGCGCAGCAGTGCTCACCTGGCTCCCGGAGTTCCTCAAGGAGCAGGTCCCGGCCGCTGACCGCCAGATGTGGATCGGTGTCGTGATCTTGTTGATGATGATCTTCCGACCTGCAGGCCTCATCCCGGCACGGCGTCGCCATGCTGAGCTGACTGGACTGGATCGTCCGAAGACCGCCGAACCACCGGCAGTTCCCGCAGCGGAAGGGATGTGATCAGCGTGAGCACGGAACTCATTGACAAGTCAGCGTCGGTCCACGACATCGTTTACGACATCAGCAATGTCACCTTGCGCTTTGGAGGTGTGACCTCGCTCAACGATGTCACTCTGCAAATGCGCCGTGGGGAAATCTTGGCGATCATCGGACCTAATGGTGCCGGGAAGACCTCGCTGTTCAACTGCCTCACGGGCGTCTACACACCTCAAGAAGGCGTGATCAAGCTCTCGGGCCGAAAGGGTGACTCCGCGAGCCACATCGTGGCCACTCAGGGCCTGGTGAAGAAGTCGCGGCGTTCGCAGCAGACTCACAAGATCAACCACATGGGCGTGGCTCGCACGTACCAAAACATTCGGTTGTTCCCCGCTCTGACTGCGCTCGAGAACGTCAAGATCGCTGTGGAGACGCGGCAAAGGTCTGGCCCTATTAGCGCCATGCTTGGGATGCCCTGGCAGCGCAAAGAGGAACGCGAGTCCACCGAAGCGGCCTATGACTTGCTCCAATTTGTCGGCTTGACCCGTCGAGCCAACGAGTTGGCTGGGTCACTCGCTTACGGCGAGCAGCGGCGTCTGGAGATTGCCCGAGCCTTGGGCACAGATCCGGGTGTGTTGCTGCTCGACGAACCCGCGGCCGGTACCAACCCCGCTGAAAAGCAGGCGCTGGCCGAGTTGATCCAGAAGATCAACCAGGACCGTGGGGTGTCAGTGCTGCTCATTGAGCACGACATGAAATTGGTTATGTCGATCGCCCACCGCATCGTCGTACTCAACTTTGGTGGCAAAATCGCCGAAGGCACCCCGGAGCAGATCCAAAAGGATCCGGTGGTGGTGGCGGCCTACCTGGGCACCTCAACTGAGGAGGCCGAGGAGGTCATCGCAGAGGGACCGTTGGTGGACGGGATCGACTTGTCCAAGCCGGTTCTTGATAACACCTCGGTTGAAGATCTGATCGAAGACGAAATGGGAGGCAAAGCATGAGCTTGCTCGAAGTCGACGACATCGAGGTCCGCTACGGCGCCATCCGTGCTCTGAAGGGGATGTCGTTCCACGTCGATGAAGGCGAAGTCGTCGCCCTGCTTGGTGCCAACGGCGCTGGCAAGACGACTACGCAGAAGACCGTGTCAGGCATGATGAAACCCTCGTTGGGTGAAATCCGCTTCGACGGGATGCGCATCGATGGCCTTGCTGCGCACGAGTTGATTCACTTGGGCATTTGTCACGTTCCTGAAGGTCGTCGCGTGTTCCCGCGCATGTCGGTCGCAGAGAACCTGGAGATGGGCGCGTTCCGCTTCAAGAAGGCCGACCAAGCGGTGCTCGATCGCGTCTTTGAACTCTTCCCTCGTCTCAACGAGCGCATCAACCAGATGGCTGGCACGCTCTCCGGTGGCGAGCAGCAGATGCTGGCCATCGGGCGCGCGTTGATGGGCAAGCCGCGATTGCTGCTGCTCGATGAGCCTTCGATGGGTCTGGCGCCGCTGATTGTGGCCCAGATCTTTGAGATCGTGAAAGAAATCAATGCCGATGGGGTCACCGTGTTGATCGTGGAGCAAAACGCTGCGCAGGCGCTGGCTCTGGCCGACCGGGGCTACGTGCTTGAGACTGGTGAAATCGTGCTCGAAGGCACCGGTCAAGACCTCCTCGATGATGACCGTGTGCGCGCGGCCTACCTCGGTGAGGAAATCTCGGCGTAGTTCGAACTGAGCGTGTGCGCCCTCATCGAACTGGGCGCTGGTAGGCCGGGGTCACCTCGTTG
>CALMMO010000260.1 GCA_937868455.1 uncultured Marmoricola sp. | reverse complement strand
AGTCCTGTTGCCGGTCGAGCACCAAAGCGCCAGCAAGTTCGCCATCAACTAGCGCGATCAACCCGCCGTCTTGACCAAGTGCTCGCGCAATGGATTCGCGAGTCTCAGCCAGCGCATCGCCTGGAGGGTCGAGCACCGGACGATCACCAAAGGCCGCGTGCACGACCGCTAGCACCTCATCGGCCGCTTCGGGTCCGACGAGTTTGACCTCAATCATGAACTCGCGACCGCCCGCAGATCGGGCCGAGCAGCCGCAATCGCCATTGATTCGATGGCAGCGTTGACCCGTGCTGACTTCTCAAAGATCACCATGTGCCCAGCCCCTGGGCACACCACGAGTTCGGAGCCCTCAATGGCCGTAGCCAGTCGCCGCGAGTGAGCTAGCGGAGTGAGTCGGTCGCGGGTGCCGCAGATGATGGTCGTGGCGACGTTGGTGAAAGCGCCCAAAACGGCGTACTTATCGAGGGCCTCAAACTGCGGGAAGAACGCACCCAACACCTCCATCGGAGTATCGGCGAGCATGTGATCGAGGAACTCCACCTGCTCCGGGGGCACGTTCGTGGAGCCGAAAGCGAAGCGGCGAACCACCAGGTAGCCGATGTTGGAGCCCAGCCGGCGGGCCGAATCGACCAGTTCTGGTGCTTTAGCCAGTGCTGAGATGGCTCGCAGTGCCACCACCTCACCGATGCCGTCGGGAATCCACGAACTGATCGTCTCGTGCGGGTGCATGTCACCAGCAGAGGTCGCAATCAAGGCCACGCCAGTGACTCGTTCGCTGAACTCGCGGGTGAACTGATCGGCGTACGCCAAAGCGCTCATGCCGCCCATCGAGTGCCCGACAACCACCACGCGGCCTGTCGGAACAAGTTGCTCGATCACCGCACCGAGATCGGCGCCCAGTTGGTCAATCGTGGCGTTCTTCCACTCGCCTCGACCCGATTGGCCGTGGGCGCGTTGGTCATAAAACACCATGCGGAACTTGCCTCGCAGGGCCGCGCGCTGGAAGTGCCAGCAATCCAAACTCAGGGCATAGCCGTGCGCAAAGACCAAGGTCGGCAGGTCGGCTGCTGGGGCTTCGTGTTTGCCGCGCCGCTTTCGAGAGTACGGCGCCACCTCATCGACCTCGGCATGCAAGTGCACCCCATCAGAGGCGATGACAGTGCGCGCCTGGGAGTGCAGCGTGCCAAGACGGTCAGCATCGGGAGCGGCTTTGCGGCGCTCGGCAACGATGGTGCGTTCGGCAACGAGCCCGACTCCGACCGCTAGGGCTGCCAGAGTCCCGGCAATGCCACCTGCGCGGCGTTTCGACACGATTTCTCCCGGATCTCAAAAGGACGTCTCATTGTGGCACTTAGCCCACAAATACTCGCGAGGTCCTCCCACCGATGCGGGTCACAATTTCGTAGTTGATGGTCTCAGCGGCCTCCGCCCAATCGTCTGCGGTGGGCTCCCCAAGGTCACCTGCCCCAAAGATGATGACCTCATCGCCAGGCGCGGCACTGCCCTCACCGAGGTCGACGATGAACTGATCCATGCACACTCGCCCCACGACTGGGCAACGCTGAGAGTTGATCCACACGGCGCCACGGTTGGAGCCGTGGCGGGGGATGCCGTCGCCGTACCCCAATGGCACGAGCGCAATCCTCATCTTCGCTTGAGCCACAAACGTGTGTCCGTAGCTAATGCCCTCGCCAGCATCGATCTCTTTGACCATCGCCACCCGAGTGCGCACGGTCATGGCGGCCTTCACCGGCAAATGTTCGACGTTGGGGGCCGGATCGAGACCATAGGTCGCCAACCCCACCCGCACGAGATTGGTGAGGGGATGTTGGGGCAGCACGGTCGCCCCCGCCGAGTTAGCCAAGTGCACCACCTCGGGGCTCAGCCCGGCCTCGTGGGCAAGCTCAAGCGCTGACTCAAAGCGTTCCCACTGGTGCTGGTTGGCGCGGTGATCAGGATCATCGGCGCTGGCCAAATGCGACCAAATGCCGCTGACTTCAAGGTGCCCCGCTGCTTGGGCTTGGGCTGCGGCCTGCACCAGGTGCGGCCAATCGGCACCGCTGGCCCCACCCCGCGAGAGCCCCGAGTCGACCTTGAGTTGCACCCGCAACCCCTTCACCTGGGCCATCGCGGTGAGTTGATCCACGGAGTACGCCGTCACATCAATGCCGTGCTCCGCCGCCGCAGCAAAGTCTTCATCGGGCAGATGCAGCCACGACAAGATCCGGCCACGATCCCCCGATGCCCGCAATTCCAGGGCCTCATCCAACGTGGCCACCCCCAGCCACGCCACCCCCGCCTCACGAGCCACCCTGGCCACCTCGACCATCCCGTGCCCATAAGCATTGGCCTTCACCACGACCATCAACTCTTGCGCGCGCTGACCCTTCAGCCACTCGATGTTGGCCCGAATCGCCCCCAGATCCACCACAACCTCTGCTCGGTGAGCGATCGGGGGCAGCGCGGTCATGGGGAAACCCTACGACGCTGCTGGTGCAGGAATCCCAAGAGCAGCAACCACCCCTGGAATCCCCCGAGCAATGTCGCTGGCAACGATCGGCCCGTGTTCACCGGCGAGGGTGGCGGCGGCTCCGTGCACCCAGGAGCCGACACGGGCGGCATCAAAGGGCGTCAGCCCGGCGGCTAGGAGTGCGCCGGTGAGGCCGGCTAAGACGTCCCCGGCTCCGGCGGTGGCTAGCCAGGGGTTGCCCGTGGTGGTGATGGCGACGTGACCGTCGGGAGCGGCAATGAGCGTATGGCGACCCTTGAGCATCACGACTGCCTCGAAACGCTGTGCCGCTTCGCGGGCGATCGCCAACTGGTCGGCTTCGACCTGCTCGCGGGTCAGTCCCATAAGCGCAGCCATTTCGCCGGCATGGGGCGTGAGGATGGCGGGGACTCCCACGGGGCCGTGGATGCATTTCAGCGCATCGGCATCAATCACCAGGGGCACGGCATCAGCGAGGGCGGCGTCTAGATGGGCTTGGGCGTCATGCGAGGTGCCCGAGCCGACGACCCAGGCTTGCACTTGACCGGCACCGACGACCTCGGGGTTTGAGCCGATGACCGGGGCATCTCCGACGTACCTCACCATCCCCACCAGGCCACTATTTGCCCCGGCGACGCACGTCATCGCGGCCCCGGGATAGGTGCTGGAGCCAGCGCGCACTCCAACGACGCCTCGGGTGTACTTATGCGCGAACGGCCCTGGCCTCGGCACCAGATTGGCGACATCCGCGCTGGTCAGAGAGCTCACTTGGGCAGGTGGCAAGTCCAGACCGATGTCGATGAGTTCGATGACGCCACAGGCCTGCGCGGCTGGTTCGACGAGGTGGCAGACCTTGTAGGTGCCGAAGGTGACGGTCAGGTCAGCCCTCACGTGCGCACCGTTGATCTGCCCGGTGTCGACGTCGACCCCGGTGGGAGTGTCCACCGCGATCATGGGAGTTTCGCCAAGTCGCTCGATGATCGCCGCCGCCTCCGCGCGCAGCGGTCCGACACCTCCGATGCCAGCAATGGCATCGAGTACGACGTCAGGCGACCCAGGTTCGAGCACAACTCGCCCACCAGCGGCTCGAAGTGCAGCTAAGCCCGCGGCGTGCACGCGCTGACTCAGCAACAGTGCACTGACTGAAGCGCCACGGCGGGCGAGCAGTGCGCCAGCGAACAGCGCATCTCCTCCGTTGTCTCCGCTCCCAACGAGCAACAAGATGGTGCGCCCATAGACCTGCCCACCCAGGAATGCGCCAACCGCAGCTGCCAGGCCGAAAGAGGCCCGCTGCATCAAGGCTCCTTCGGGCAACTGGGCCATCAGGTCGGCCTCGGCCGCCCTGACCTGCGCGACTGTGTGTGCCCAGCGCATTTAGCCGATCGCCTCTGCAACCGCG